>JAYUFR010000213.1:0-3989 GCA_043738625.1 Sterolibacteriaceae bacterium | reverse complement strand
TTGGAAGTCAGCCCCGTCACGGAAAGTTCACTGATATAGCGGGCCAGTGTGCCGCTGGTCAACAGCTTGCGTGTGATGTTGTCCAGCCAGAGACTTTGGCCGAGATCGTGTAGTTGTTGTGTGGCTTTCATTTTTTCTCCTTCACCAATTTGGGGTTGTGCCAACCGCCGTCTGCCGCAATCAGCGCATCCGCTTGTTTTGGTCCCCAACTGCCGGGTTTGTAGGGATATGCCTGGTGATGCGTGTCCAGCACCGGATCGACCACCACCCAGGCGGCCTCCACCGCATCCTCACGGGTGAAGAGCGCTCCGTCACCGGCTATGGCATCGCTCAACAACCGCTCATAGGGTGATTGTTCTCCCAACTGTTCATCCAGCAGGTAGAGCTCACGCTGGTCACCGACGAATTCCTTGCCGGCACGCTTGACGCGTGCGGCGAGCGCAACAGCGGTGTTGGGTGAGAGGCGGAAGCGTAGATAATTGGCGGGACCGTTCACCGGCGCCGAATCGTCGAACAGCCTTTGCGGCGGCGGTTTCAACTCCACCAGGACTTCGGCTGCTGTGGCAGCCATACATTTGCCGGAACGCAGATACCACGGCACTCCCTCCCAGCGCCAGGAGTCGATGAACAGCCGCAAGGCGCAGAACGTATCGACGTTCGAATCCTTGGCCACGCCGGGTTCTTTGCGATAGCCGGCGTACTGTCCGCGCACCACGTCGTTCGGCTGCAGTGGACGCATGGCCTGGAACACCTTGGCTTTCTCGCTGTGCACGGCGCCGTAGCCCTGATAGGCGGGCGGCTCCATGGCCAGCAGCGCGACAATCTGGAACAAATGATTCTGGATGACATCGCGCAGGCAACCGGCACTTTCGTAAAATACACCGCGACCGTTCACGCCGAAATCCTCGGCCAACGTGATCTGCACGCTGGCCACACAGTTGCGGTTCCAGATCGGTTCGAGGAAGGAATTGGCGAAACGGAAATAGAGGATATTCATGATCGCCTCCTTCCCGAGATAATGGTCGATGCGGAAGATCGAATCTTCAGCAAATACCGACAACGCGATTTTGTTGAGTTTACGGGCCGAAGCCAGGTCGCGTCCGAACGGTTTTTCGACGATGACGCGCGCCTGGTCTGCCAAGCCCGCCGCCCCGAGGCCCTTGATCACCGTTGCGAACAGCGCGGGCGGAATGGCGAGGTAATGCGCCGGACGGCGGGCATCGTCCAAAGCCTGCTTGAGCGCAGTGAATGTGGCCGGGTCGTTGTAATTACCGTCCACATAACGGAGCAGCGAAAGAAGATGGTCGAGTGCGTTCCGGTCATCGATCTTGCCGGCTTGTTTAATGCTGTCCTTCGCGTGCTTGCGCAGTTGCGCCAGACTCCACTTTGAGTATGCAACACCTATCACCGGCACCTTGAGAGCGCCGCCCTTGGCCATCGCGTAGAGAGCAGGAAAAATCATCTTGTGGGCGAGATCGCCGGTCACGCCGAAGATCACCAGCGCATCGGCTGACGTCGAACGACTATGACCTCCGCTCATCTCAGCGCTCATTTTTTCTTCTCATCATGCCCGCCAAATTGCTTGCGCATCGCGGACAACAACCGGTCGGCATAATCGGCATCGCCGCGCGACGCAAAGCGCTCGAACAGTGCCGCACTGATGACCGGGGCCGGCACGCCTTCATCGATGGCGGCCAGCGCCGTCCAGCGACCCTCGCCCGAATCCGACACGCGACCTGAGAATCCGGCCAGATCGGCATCCTCAGCCAGCGCCGCTGCCGTCAGGTCGAGCAGCCATGACGCCACCACACTGCCACGCCGCCACACTTCCGCGATCTGTGGCAGATTCAGTTCATACTGGTAATACTCCGGGTCGCGCATCGGCGCGGTCTCGGCATCGCTGTCGTGCGAGCGCTTGCCGGCGTTGGCGTTGCGCAGGATGTTCATGCCTTCGGCATAGGCTGCCATCAGGCCGTACTCGATGCCGTTGTGCACCATCTTGACGAAGTGGCCCGCACCGGTTGGGCCACAATGCAGATAGCCGTGTTCTGCAGGACCTGGATTACCCTGCTTGCCGGGAGTGCGTGTCGCTGCTTCGACGCCCGGCGCGATGCTCCTGAAAATCGGCTCCAGGTGCTTGACTATCGAACCCTCTCCGCCAATCATCAGACAGTAGCCACGCTCTTGTCCGAATACCCCGCCGCTGGTGCCGCAATCGACGTAATGTATGCCACGGGTTTTGAGCGCCTGCGCCCTCAGCAAATCGTCGCGGTAGTAGCTGTTACCGCCGTCGATGATGATGTCCTCGGCTTCCATGCGCGCGGCCAGCTCCTCGACTGTCTTGCCGGTCACAGCAGCGGGAACCATCACCCATACCGCGCGCGGTTTGGCCAGCTTCGCGACCAGTTCGGCTATCGAGGTGGCACCCTCAACGCCGCTGCCCGCAAGCTTTTTCACCGTGGCTGGGTTCACGTCGTAAACAACGCACTGATGACCATCCTTGGTCAGACGCCGCACCAAACTCGCCCCCATACGCCCCAATCCGATCATGCCTAGCTGCATCTGAATCTCCTTGTTTACGTTGGCCAGCATCCCTGATGTCCGTCGACCCTGCGTGCCGCAAAGTTATTCATAATGCATCCCCCCGTTTCCTTGCATCTATGCTCTTAAACCCACTTTGGCCGAGTGCGTCTCTGGCCTGTAATCGGGTCATGATGATGACCAAACCCAGAATAATCACCAGAAATATTACACTCGTAGCGATGGTTCCCAGCCCGAGTCCGCCGCTTGATGTCGGCTGCGATAGAAGGTCGCCGAAAGACGCACCGAGCGGTCGGGTAAGAATGTAGGCGCTCCAAAAGGCAAGCACCGCGTTGAGCTTAAAAACGTAATACATGAACGTCACCACTGCGATCGCCCCACCGAACAGCAAGGCGGAATATGCGTAACCGAGCTTCATGCCTTCGGCGAACAGATCGCCGGCGGCCGTACCGAGCGCAAAAGTGAAGAGTATCGCCGCCCAGTAGAACAATTCCCGCTTTGTGGTGTGAATGGTGTGGATCGACAGCGTCCTCTCGCTCGCGTACCAGGCCGCGAAGGTCACTGACAAAGCGATCGCGAAAGCCACGGCGGTCACCCGCAGCGGCACGCCAAAGTTGTCCACCAGGTTGTCGGTTATGAGCGTACCAACGACGCTGATCAGAACGACGGCGATCCAGTAAATCGACGGCACGTACTTGCGGGAGCGCAGCTGGACCAGCATCGCCAACAGCAATAACGTGCCCATCACAAAGGAGGTGATGGTGAGGCCGAGCTTGAGCTTGACGGACAAGAGGTCGGCCGCAGTCTCACCGACTGTCGTTGCCATGATCTTGATGATCCAGAAGTAGACCGTGACTTCCGGAACCTTGTTGAGCATTCGTTGCACCGCGGGTTGATCTTCGGCCTTCATATCTAACTCATCCTGGTGGACAGTCTGGAGACGTTTTTCCGTCCGACCTCTCGCCAGAATGCAGTACGGTTGCGAACAGAGCTACTGTGATTTGAGGCTTGAGGGTGGGCTTCATTTGTATGTTCTGGAGAATGTATGGTTCGCGTTTGCTTATTGCATCAATGCGAATGTGCGTCCCATGGTATTCACGCAGGCAGGGAAGGCGCGGCGCGTTGCGGTTGCAAAGCCCCACGACATTGCTGAGCATTCGCCCAACCGCTGCATCAGTACCATGCCAATTCTTCCGTTGGAGCCAGTGATCAATATGCTTGGCACAAGAGCATTCAAAGCATAAGGCAGCGCGGGTAGGACATGTTCCATTAATTTTTTTCCTTGGAAAAATTTCAAAGGGGGCGTGAATTGCAGTCAAATTCCCGGGCGGAAATTTAATCACTATGGATATAGTCCCATGCACATAAAATATTGTATGTATGCTGACGGACATAAGCGAAAAAAACCTGCATGCTTAATTGGATACAGCCAACGGCACGAGCAGCGC
>JAYUFR010000212.1:0-3998 GCA_043738625.1 Sterolibacteriaceae bacterium | reverse complement strand
GGCGAAGGCAGCCAGTCTCCGGCGGCTGGCGTGCGCATCAACACCGTTCGCGTTTGCGCGTATGTCGAGCTGGAGTCGGTGCAGTTCAAGGACATCCGTCCCGCTCTCAAGACCGCGCCGACACCCGCACCGGTGGGCAACCGCAAGTGTCATTTTGTGGGCCATCAAGGCGCGCAGGACACCGCGATCTACAACCACCACGCGCTTGCCCACGGTGTCCAGATCAACGGGCCGGCCGTGGTTACCACTCCGCATACCACCTATCTGGTTGAACCCGGATGGCATATGGAAGTCGCGGCGCAGGGCGCGGTGTGGTTCACACGCGACGCCGGCAAGTCACACTAGGCACGTCAAGCCAGAGAAGAAAGGATTGATATGAACACACCAGAAAAAGTCGAAAACCTGAGTCCGGCCGATCAGAAGATCATGAGCGAGTTCCTCGAAGAACATCAACTGTTCTACGGGCCGGACTTCGCGCAAATGCAGAATCACCGGCTCGAACCGCGCACCGCGCGCGAGGATGCCGCGATCAGGAAGGTCAACGATCCGCATCTGCTCAACCAGATTCGCGGTCGCGTTCAGTCCGGCATGGAAGAGAGCTTCCGCATGATCGAGCAGATGGGTTCGGCGCCCGGCGCCAAGTGGGGTGATCTGGTGACATCGGTGTTCACGGCCAAGGGCGATTTATCCGAATGTTCGCCGTTCGGCATGACCACGTTCGCCGCCGTTTGCCAATACCCGATCAAGTTCATCAACAAGTATTGGGTCAGCGAGCCCTCGGTCGGTGTGCGCGACGGCGACGGTTTCATCCACAACGACGCGCGCTACGGCGGCGTGCACAACACCGACCAGTCGATGATGATGCCGCTGTTCCACGATGGCGAACTGGTGTGTTGGGTATCCTCTACCATTCATGAAGGCGAGAACGGCGCATGCGAGCCGGGTGGCATGCCGGCGCGGGCCGAGTCGAAGTATGACGAAGGCCTCAAGATGAGTCCGCTGCGCATCGTCGAGAACTACGAAATCAAGCGCGACATCCTGACCTTCCTGCAAAATTCGGTGCGCGATCCCAAGTTGCAGTACGAGGACGTCAAGGTCAAGCTGTTCGCCGTGATGCGCACCATGGAGCGGGTGCGTTCCGCCATCGATGAATTCGGCGTCGACACGCTGATCGCCTTCCTGCGCAAGAACCTCGAGGACACCGAAGCCGAAGTCAGACGGCGCCTGTCGGAGATGCCCGATGGCGTGGTGCGCTTTCCATCGTGGGCCGACTCCAGCCTGCGTGAGCCGTGCCTGATCAAGCTCAATTGCGAATTCCACAAAAAAGGCGACAGGGCGACCTGGTCGATCAAGGGCAGCTCGCCGCAGCTTTCCAATCGCTCCATCAATAACGTCGTGGCTTCGACCAAGTCCTTCATCCTCACCGCCATCATGCAGCAGATGTGGCCTGACCTGCCGCGCAACCAGGCCGTGTTTTCCTGTTTCGAATTCGAGTCCGACTATCCGTCGATGATGGACAGCGACTATGACGCGACGCTGTCGTTGAGCGTATCCACGGCTTTCCATTATCTGATCAAGCCCGGACAGATGATGAACAAGCTGATGTACAGCGTGCCGCTGGATGCCAAGGCGCGAATCACGCCCGCCGTGGCCGCCCAGTACAACCAGCCGGCCACCTTCATTTACGGCGGCCTGACGCAACACTTCGAAGTCACCGGCAACTTCTGCGCCGACATCAATGGTGCCGGCCAGGGCGCGCGCGAGAACCGCGACGGTCTGCATTCGCTGTCTGGTTGCTTCAGCTTCATGTCCGACACCGGCGAACAGGAATTGCTGGAAGAGGAACTGCCGATGGTGCGCCTGGTATCGCAAACGCTGGCCAAGGACCGCATGGGTTTCGGCAAGTTTCGCGGCGGCGCTGGTTACGAACAGATGATCACCTCCAGAGGCACCGACATGTGGGGCTTCATGACCGGCCAGACCGGATCGTCCTTCTCCTCCTGTCCTGGCCTGTTCGGCGGCTACTCCTCGTCGGCCTACCCGATCTGCCGCGTCAAGGGCATCAACGTGTTCGAGTGGCTGAAGAAACCCGGCAATCCCGAAAAGTTTCCGTTCGACATCGTCGAACTGATGAACAAGCAGCCGATTGAAGGCGGTCGCTACACCGCCGATGATGCCGGCATCACTTTCGAGCTGACCACCGAGGGCGAGATCTACATGATCTGCCAGGGCGGCGGCGGCGGCTACGGCGACGTGCTGGAGCGCGATCCGGAAATGGTGATGATGGACGTGCTCGAAGATCTCGTCTCCCACGAAGTCGCCAGCAACCTGTTCAAGGTGGTGTACGACAAGCCCACCCGCCGCGTCGATGTCGACGCCACCAAAAAAGCACGCGATGCGGAACGCAAGGCGCGTATCGCCCGCGGCAAACCGTTCAAGGAGTTCGTCAAGACCTGGAACAAGCCCACACCGCCGGAAAAAATTCCCTATTACGGCTCGTGGGGCGATAACAACAACATCTTTGCCGGCGTGGGAGCAAATCGAATCAAGATGACCAGTGACGCCATGAAGACGATCATGATCGCCGATCCAAAGGACGTGAAGATGGCGCAACTGGAAGCGCGCATCGCCGAGCTGGAAGGCAAGGGCAAGTAAGCATGGGGCGTCTTGCTGAACTGTTGTCCTCCGGCAAGCGCGTGTTGTGGATCGAAGCCACAGCGTACGCGGAGCGCCTGATGGCGAATGGCAAGGTGCCCTGGTGTGACGTGGCCGAAGTCGTCGCCTGGCATCGCAAGGCGCAAGGCTTGCTGAGGTCAGATATTGTCTCGCTGCCGGTGGGGCCGATTGCCGAGGCATGGCGTCAGGCCGACAGCGGATTGGCGGAGGAGATGCGCGCCAAGAAGCGCACCACGGCACCGCTGAAAATACTCCTCGCCAGCGAATCGCTGCGCGCTCACATCGGCGAAATTCTGAAAGGCTTGCGCGCCAGTTATGGCAGCAATCCGCTGGCATTGGTCGTGCCATCGCCGCGGCGCTGGGTGGGCGATGCCTATGCGGCGGCGCATGGTGAAGCGTCCGAGGTCGGGGAAGATGAAGCCGATGGTGCCGCCATGTACGTAGCGGATTTTTTGCGCGCCTTTGGCGAATCCGGCATCGACCTTTTGCTGCTGGAAGAAAGCGAACAATCTGCGCCGGCCAATGCGGCGGAAATCAAGTGGTACCAATCCGTCTTCAATATCGCTGCCCACTACCGCTGGGAAAGCGGCCTGCGCATTCCCGTGCAACGCGATATCACGGGAGCTGAAGGCATCGACTTCTGCATCACTGCGCAACCCGTGAACGGACTGCCGACCGGGGTCGCAATTGCCGCAGACTTCTGGCAGGGCGGCAGCGCGCCGACGGCGCCTGGCGGCGGCTTCCTGTTCGCCGAAATCCCGGTCGATGCCGTGCCCGAAACAATACTCGAAAGGCTCGCGCTCCTGCGCTAGGAGACGGCTCCTCCCGCACGACTGGTGAGGACATTGCAGCATCAGCAGGCGGACTTTTCCGGCATCGACAGTGTGCACATGGCAAGACAAGGAGACGGGAAGTGAATGAATTTCGACTTGGCGGCAACGTCGCAGCCTGGTAAATCTTACGACGCACATTTCAGTCATGACTGCACTCACCTTTCCCCACTTCACGCCGACGTTTGCGAAGTCGCAATGGTCGCTGTCACAGGTTCTCGAGCACCAGGCCAATACCATCGGCAATCGCCCCTTTCTCAAATGGGAAGACGCAGGCGAGCAATTCACCTATGCCGAGGCCAATGCACGCAGCAACCAGCTGGCGCATGGGCTGGCTGGCCGGGGAATCGGACACGGCGACTGCGTCGTGCTGTTCATGCCGAACAGCCTCGATTATCTTTTCAGCTGGTTTGCGCTGAACAAGCTGGGCGCCATCGAGGCACCGATCAATACCGCCTACAAGGGCAAGTTCCTCGAACACCAGGTCAACAT
>JAYUFR010000211.1:0-4002 GCA_043738625.1 Sterolibacteriaceae bacterium | reverse complement strand
GACCAGCGGCATATCCTTGAGGTAGCCGTCCTTGCCGTCGCGGTGATAGAGGCGGGCAAAGATGCCGAGAACCTTGAGGTGCCGTTGTACCCCCATCCATTCATAGTCGCGATGGAAGTCGCCGAAATCGCTGCGTACCGGCAGGCCGGCCTTGCGTGCTTTTTCCCAATAGCGAATCAGCCAGTCGAGGGTGATTTCCTCGTCCCAATCAACGTAGGCGTCCTTGAACAGCGAGGCCAGATCGTAAGTGACAGGACCGTAGACAGCATCCTGAAAGTCGATCACCCCAGGGTTGGGACTGGTGACCATCAGGTTGCGCGAGTGGTAGTCGCGATGCACAAACACACGTGGTTCGGCGAGATTGACGGCGATGATTTTTTCGAAACATTGTTCGAACTGTCCGCGCTGGTTTTCGCTCAACGTTGTGCCGAGATGTTTGGTGACATACCAATCAGGGAACAAGTCCAGTTCACGCCTGAGCAGGACACTGTCGTATTCGGGCAGGCAATCCGGCCGGCTGGCGAGTTGGATGCGGATCAGTGCATCGATGGCGGCGGGATAAAGTTGCTGGGCGATTCCCTGGCGATCTGGGGTTTGCAAGGCGGCGAGGTAGGTGGTCGAACCCAGATCTGACAGCAGCAGGAAGCCTTGCGCCATGTCTGCAGCCAATACTTCGGGAACGTGTACCCCCGCCGATTGGAACAATGACTGGACGTGGAGCCAGGGACGGACATCTTCGCGGTCGGGCGGCGCGTCCATGACGATGCAGGTCGAACCGTCGTCCAGTGCAGCACGGAAATAACGGCGGAAACTGGCGTCGGCAGAGGCGAGTGCAAGTTCGAACGACCGTCCCGGCCTGAGTTCGCCCAGCCAAGCCTCAATCAATCGCTGCCGCTGCATGTCAGGAGGTGGACCCAAGCTGATAGAATCGCGAATTCTAACATTCGACCCTGGGCCAATTCGGCAGGCACTCCGACCAACGCATGCCTTTTCCCCTGCGCGAACAACTCGGCCTCCTGCTCCTGCTGGTAATTGCGGGAGAGGTCATGGCAGCAGATTCCCTTCAGCCATTGCGTGTCGATCCGGCACTGCTGGGCAATTCACCCGCAGTCGAGTCACGTGACGAGACAGCGCCTGCGCCACCCGCGCAAGCGCGGCAGATGCCGCCAGCGTCGGCCGTCGTGTCAGCGCCGGAGAGCATGCCACCCGTCACTGCAAGGGCGCGCGCGGTGCGGGAAAGCGCGCCATCCGTCACTGCAACGCCGCGACCCGTGCGGTCCGAGTCGACCCAAGCGGTGATGAAGGCAAGCATCCCGGCAGCCGTTTCGACACTTGGCATGATCGCGGACGGAATGGAACCCTTGCGCGTCGATCCGGCATTGCTTGGCACGCAGCCCGCTCTGGCCGCCGAAGCGGTACGACCGGCGCTGCCTGAGTCTCCCAGGCAGGTGAAAAAAACCAGCGTGCCGCCGGCCGTTCCAACGCCTGGGATGGTGGCTGACGGAATGGAACCCCTGCGCGTCGACCCGGCACTGCTTGGAACGCAGCCCGCCCTGGCCAGCCAGTCCAGCCCATCGAGTAGTCCGCCGGAGATTGCCGAAGCGCCGGCCGTGGCGCCTTTATATTCCGCACAGGTCGAGGCCGGCCTGCTCCCCGCCCCGCATCTGAAATCAACCAAGGCCTTTTTGCCACCGCCAGGTGAGAACGATGGTCCGCTGCCGTCGTTCTTGACGGCCGACACCATCACCGGCAAGACCGACGTGGAAATGCGGGCCGAGGGCAATGCAGAGTTACGTCGCTACGGCAGCGTGATGACAGGGGATACGCTCATCTACCGTGATCCGACCGACGAGGTGGAAGCGACTGGCAATGTCCACCTGAGTCGCAACGATGACCGAATGTCCGGACCGCACATGAAACTCCAACTCGGCAAGAGCACGGGTTTTTTTGATGCACCGGCATACTCGGTGACGCGGGTGCCCCTCGACGAAAATGGCAAGCTTGCCCATGCCGCGATTACCGGGCGTGGAAACGCCGAGCGACTGGATTTCGAAGGCGAAGATCATTACCGTTTGACGAATGCCACCTACAGCACTTGTCCGGCCGGAAGTGGCGATCCCGATTGGTTCGCCCGGGTTTCCGACCTTGCGCTCGACTATACCGACGAGCATGGCACGGCACACAATGCCACGATTTTTTTCAAAGGCATCCCGATTCTTTATTCACCATGGATGTCGTTCGCGCTCAACAACCAGCGCGCGTCCGGCTTCCTCTCACCCAGCCTGGGCAGCACCAGCCAGGGGGGAGCGGAATTCACCATTCCCTTTTACTGGAATATTGCGCCCAACATGGACGCCACCTTTGGCGCGCGCGCCATGGCCAAGCGTGGCACCCAATGGCAGGGTGAATACCGCTATCTGGGTGTTGGCTACAACGGACAAATCAGCGGCGAGTATCTTGGACAAGACAAAATATTCGGCAAGAGTCGTGATGCACTCACGATTGTGCATGCACAGAACTTTGGCAATGGATTCTCGGGTAGCCTGAACATCAATCGCGTATCGGATGATACTTACTTCACCGACTTGTCGAACCGCGTCACCAATGTTTCGCAGACCAATCTGGTGCGCCAGGGCGTCTTGAGTTATGGCGCAGGGTGGTGGAGTGCGAGTGTAGTTGCCCAGCGCTATCAAACCTTGCAGGACCCTGCGCGAGCTCGCGTGGCAATACCTTATGACCGTTTGCCGCAAGCCACGCTTACGGCGACCAGACCGGATCTCCCGCTCGGACTGACCCTCAACATGCAGGGAGAGTATGTCGACTTTTCATTGCCTTACTCGGTTCCGACACAGGCCCAGGTGGAAGGTAAGCGCACTACGTTGTACCCGCAACTCTCGCTGCCGTTCCAGACCGCGGCGTTCTATGTCACCCCCAAAATCGGGTTCAGTTCCACGCACTACGAACTTCGGCAGCAGGTGCTTGGTACCCCCGACAAACTGACGCGCAATGTTCCGATCATGAGTGTCGACAGCGGGCTGACATTCGAGCGCGACACTGACTGGTTCGGTCGCAACCTGACCCAGACGTTGGAACCGAGACTCTATTATCTGCGTGTGCCGTTCCGCGATCAGAGCCAGATTCCGGTGTTCGACACCGGTGTCGCCGACTTCAATTTTGCGCAGATATTTTCGGAAAATGTGTTCACGGGTGGTGATCGAATTGCAGACGCGAATCAGGCCACCGTCGCTGTGACTTCGCGGTTTATCAATCCAGATACGGGAGCTGAACTGCTCAAGGCGGCCATCGGAGAACGGTACTACTTCACCAACCAGAACGTGACTCTGCCGGGTGTGACACCGCGTACCGGACATGTGGCCGATTTTCTGGCAGCGCTGAACGGAACCGTGCTGCCGAATACCTCGCTTGAAAGTGGTCTGCAGTACAACACCCGCGACAAGCGTTTCGAGCGTTACAACGTCGGATTGCGCTATCAACCGGAAATCGGCAAGGTGCTCAATGCCGGCTATCGCTACAATCGAGGCCTGCTTGACCAAATCGATGTCTCAGGCCAGTGGCCCCTTGTAGGAGCTTGGTATGGCGTGGGCCGCTACAACTATTCGATCCGCGACAAGCGTATTGTAGAAAGCGTGGCCGGTCTTGAGTACAACGGCAGCTGTTGGGTGGCGCGCGTTGTGGTTCAGCGTTTGGCGACGGCTATCGGGCGCACCAATAGCTCACTCTTTCTTCAGCTTGAGTTAAACGGTTTCTCGCAAATCGGTTCGAGTCCTCTCACCTTGCTTAAACGTAACATTCCGGGTTATGGCCGACTTAACATGCCGGACACCGATTCCGAGTTTTCTACCGATCAATATCAGGCACCATGAACCTCTCCCGATTGATTCTTCCTCTGCTGGTTCTCTGCTTCGCGTTTGCAGCACCGGTCCAATCCGGCCAATCCGCGATCCCTGCGGACCGTATCGTTGCGGTGGTCAATACCGAAGC
>JAYUFR010000210.1:0-12076 GCA_043738625.1 Sterolibacteriaceae bacterium | reverse complement strand
TCCCGATTGCTTCCGCGAAAGAAGACCCGGCAATGCTTGAGCGCGCCTACGAAGAAGTTGCCAAAGCGCTGGCGCAGGGCGACCTGGTCTGCATCTTTCCTGAAGGCAGCATTACCGCAAGCGGCGAGATCACCCCATTCAAGAATGGTGTTTCACGCATCATCGAACGTTCTCCGGTGCCTGTCGTGCCGATGGCGCTGCGCGGATTGTGGCACAGCTTTTTCTCACGCAAGGATGGTCCGGCCATGACGCATCTGGAACGCTTCAAACCATTTCGCCGGATTGAGTTGAGCGTGGGAACACCGATACGGCCAGAGCTGCTTGCATCGGATGCATTGCGGGATCAAATCGTCGCGCTGCGCGGCGAGATGAAATAGCAGGAGACGCTGCATGAAATATCACACCGATGCGCTTCCTGCGCTAATCACTGTTGTGACCACGATTGTTCTCATCATGCACGGACCAATTCCACAGTTGGAGCACTATCACGACTTCGCCGACCAATCGACGAGGATGGGAATCCCGCGCGCGTTCGACGTGCTCTCCAATCTGGGCTTTCTGGTGGTTGGTGTTTTTGGGGTGAAGTTGCTTTGGCAACAGCGTGAACACCCGGCGATCAAGGCTGGTTGGGATGGCTACATGCTCTTTGCGATCTCCTTGATGCTGACCGCATTCGGATCGGGCTACTCCCATCTGGCACCCGATAATTCCCGACTGCTTTGGGATCGCCTGCCAATCGCGTTGGCATGCGCCGGCCTGTTGTCGGCAGTTAGAACGGAAACAAAAACCGCAATCGACGGACAGAAACTCACCTTGATACTTGCGTTGGCGGCGGTATCAAGCGTCATCTGGTGGACCATCACCGACCAACGCGGGATCGGGGATCTGCGCCCATACTTGATGATTCAATGCCTGCCCCTGATTCTCATTCCCCTCTGGCAATCCGGAAACAATGCCCCCACCCGCGACCGGAATTGGTTCGTCATCGCGCTGCTGATTTATGTCGTGGCAAAGCTTGCCGAGATTGGAGATCAGCCACTTTATGAAATCACCGGATGGTTGAGCGGACACACGCTGAAGCACTTGTTGGCCGCCGTGGCAGCGGGTGTCCTGACGGGTCGACTGTATTTTCGTACTGATCATGCGTTTGGCAACACCCATCGAAAGTTGACCGAAGGATTGGCCTGAATACGATGCGTGCGATCCTGGTTCATGGAATGGGACGCTCCCCGGCTTCGATGCTGATATTGGCCGCCCGTCTGCGAATTTTCGGCATACGCCCAAAACTGTTTTCCTATTCCGCTGCTTTCGAAAAGTTCAGCAGTTGCAGCAACAGACTGCGCAATTTCATCGAGAAGCACGCTGCGGGAGAACCGTTTATTTTGGTGGGGCATTCTCTTGGCACCGTACTGACACGTGCCGTATTACCGGAACTCATCCACAAACCGGCGGCCTGCTTCTTTCTGGCGCCGCCGACGCACGCCTGCATGGCGGCTCGTCGATGCGCTCCTTATCGCTTATACCAACTGCTCACCGGCGAAATGGGCCAGTTGCTGGCCAGCGGGCAATTCATGGATTCATTGCCCGTGCCGGATGTGCCGACAAAAATCTATGCCGGAACCGGCGGACCGCGCGGACGCTATTCGCCATTCGGCGACGAACCAAACGACGGCGTGTTGGCCGTCAGTGAAATATGCCTGCCGTCCATTCCTTTGCAAACACTTCCGTATCTGCATACATTCATCATGAATGCCAGGGAGATTGTTCAGGATATCGAGAAATTTACCAGGGGTTGTTCGTCGACGGGCTAGTGTATTCTTGAATCAAAATGATGCCGCATGCGCGGCGCATCGGGGAGGCTGACTATGTGGTTCGGGGGAATGCTGGTGGGTGTTGTGTTGGGTGCCGCGATCGGACATGACATGTGGGCGCTTGGCGCGGCTGTTGGCGCGGTGATGGGATGGCTGGTGTCGATCAAGACGCGTGATCCCGCCACGATGTTCAAGGAGCTGTCCGATCGCGTCAACAAGCTTTCGGCCGAGCTGACCGATATGAAGCGACGGCTTCATGCCATGGAAGCAGGTGGCCGCGCCATCGCGGATCCAGTGCCGCTTCCTGAGGACGACATGCCGGAGGCCACTGCAAGCGCGTTCGACGATCAAGACTTGTCCGGCACGTTCGAATCGAGTGTGCCCACCCAATGGTCCTTGCCGATTGCAAGCGCGCCGCCCGTTGTACCCATGAAGTCCAAGGGTTATGCCGAGCGCCCTGTTGCCGCGCACACGGAATCGACGCCAAACCCCGTCATCCAATGGTTGCTTGGTGGCAATACCGTTGTTCGAGTGGGTGTCGTGATCCTGTTTTTCGGGGTTTCGTTTCTGCTCAAGTATGCCTACGAGCATTCGCATGTTCCAATTTCCGTCCGCTTGACCGGTGTTGCCATCGGCGCAATCGCGCTGCTGGTGTTTGGCTGGCGCTTGCGTGAACGCCGGGCGGGCTATGCGTTGACGATCCAGGGTGGCGGCATCGGTGTGCTCTATCTGAACATCTTCGCCGCCTTTCGTCTTTACGATCTGATCCCGGCGACCCCGGCGTTCGCACTGCTGATTGCGGTTACAGGCATTTCAGCACTGCTGGCGATTTTGCAGGACTCGCTGGCATTGGCGGCGTTCGGTGTTTCCGGCGGTTTTCTTGCACCGTTGTTGACCTCCACCGGACAGGGCAGCCATGTGATGCTGTTCTCGTACTATCTGATTCTCAGTCTCGGCATACTTGCCATTTCCTGGCACAAGGCCTGGCGCATTCTGAACCTGCTCGGTTTCGGATTCACCTTCGTGATTGGTGGTATCTGGGGTGCGAAATTTTATGGTCCGGAATTCTTCGCTTCGACCGAGCCTTTCCTCGTGCTGTTCTTCCTGCTGTATGTGGCGATTCCAATACTCTTCGCACGAAGGCAGTCCGGTGAAGCCAAGCCTTATGTAGATGGCACGCTGGTGATCGGTGTGCCTCTGGTGGCTTTTGGCTTGCAGTCGGGGTTGGTGAAGGATTTTGAATACGGCGCCGCGTGGAGCGCTTTTGCACTCGCCGCGTTTTATATTCTGTTGGCCTCCGCCTTGTGGCGCGAGACCAAAGCGCGCCTGCGCCTGCTGAGTGAGGCCTTCCTGGCGCTTGGCGTTTGCTTCGCTACGCTGGCGATTCCATTGGCGTTCGATGGGCGTTTGACATCGGCAGCTTGGGCACTTGAAGGCGCCGCCATCGTATGGATAGGCATGCGCCAGCAACGGCTGCTGGCGCGCAGCTTTGGTCTTGCCTTGCAGTTTTTGGCTGGTATCGCGTTTCTGGGCGATGTGGACAAAGGCTATGCCACAACGCCGCTACTCAATGGCTTTTTCCTTGGCTGCGCCTTTATTGCGATCGGCGGATTGTTTTGCTCAGCCTATCTTGATCGTCGGCGCGAAACGGCCAAACCTTGGGAGCAAGTCGTCTCAGGGCTGTTGTTGGCATGGGGGGCGCTGTGGTGGACGGGTGGCGGTCTGCACGAGATCGAGCGCCACATCCTTGTCGAATTCCGTCCCACGGTGGCGCTTTTGTTCCTGGTGGTTTCCGCCGCGATATTCAGCCTGCTGTCCGGATCGCTTTCCTGGCAACGCGCGCGTTGGCCGGCTTATGCAATTCTGCCGCTGGGGGCGCTGTGTGCGTGGCAGGCTTTTCTTCAACAATCGCATCCTGCGGCATATCTGGGATTCGCGGCCTGGCCGGCAACCTTCGCGCTCCACTTATGGGTCTTGCGACGGCAAGAAGGAAACGATGCCAAGCTGCAATACTGGCTCCATGCGGCGGGCTTGTGGCTCTTTGCTTTTGTCGCATCCCGAGAGTTGGGTTGGCAGATCGATCAAGCCGTGGATGGCAAACCGGTATGGCCGCTGATCGCGTGGGCCATGATTCCCGGCGCGCTGCTGGCCCTGATCACATCCAGCCGAGGCAGGGCAGCCTGGCCGGTTGCGACAAACACAGAGAGTTATCTGCTTGCCGGCGCTTTACCGTTGGCGATATTCATCGGCGTATGGACCGTGTTCGCAAATTTCACCAGCAAAGGCGATCCGGCGCCGCTTCCCTATTTCCCCTTCCTCAATCCTCTTGATCTGGCGCAAGGGCTGGTCTTCCTGACGTTGGCATACTGGCTCACGGTGATCCGCAGACTCGACTACGGCAATATGCGTGGCGAGACAACTTCCATCTATGCATTGTTTGGCGGTGCGGCGTTCATCTGGGCCAACGGCATCCTGCTGCGGACCCTGCATCATTGGGCCGGGGTGCCGTTCCAACTGGATATCATGCTCAGGTCGGTGCTGGTGCAAGCCGCGTTCTCGTTGTTCTGGACACTGCTGGCGTTGGCCATCATGGTGACGGCGACAATGCGTGCATGGCGAAATTTGTGGATCACCGGCGCCGTGCTGATGGCGGTCGTGGTGGCCAAACTGTTTCTGGTCGATTTGTCCGACGTGGGTGGCATAGAGCGCATCGTGTCGTTCATGGGCGTCGGCATATTGATGCTGGTAGTCGGTTATTTTTCCCCGGTACCGCCGAGTGCGATCACGAAGGAGCAAGCGGATGCGAGCTAAGTTTCTGTTGGTGTGCCTGCTGGCAACGGCTGCGCTGGCCGCGGAAAAGCCCGCGGACTTTACCTATGGCCTTGTCATTCAGGCGGATGGAAAGGACGCCCTGTACCAGCTTGAGCTGCCTGCCTCGGTTTACCGTGGTGTGGCAAGTCATAGCCTGGCGGATGTGCGGGTGTTCAATGCGGCAGGCGAGATGGTGCCTTACGCTTTGCGAGCCTGGGCCACCACCGACGTAAGGAAATCAGCAGCGACTTCGCTGAAAATATTTCCAATCTACAGTGATGAGAGCAAGGATTTGAGCGATCTGTCACTCAATGTTCAACGCACTGCTGCCGGTACTGTCATCAAACTGGATGAACGCGGCGGGAAGACCTCCAAGAAGTTGCTTGCATATCTGGCGGATGCCAGCCTGCTGGGTCAGGCACTTCGTTCCATCGAATTGGATGTCAAGGCCGACGCCGACTATGCGGCGAAGGCCACGATAGAAGCAAGCGATGACCTGACAGCGTGGACAACCTTGGTGGCGGGTGCACCGCTGGTGTCGCTTGCTCATGGAGGAGAAAAGCTCATACAGCGGCGCATCGAGTTTCCTGCGCACAAGGCAAAATATTTCAGAATCTCCTGGACAGGACTACCGCAAGGCGCCCAATTAGCCGGTGCCGTCGCCGAATATGGCGACACCAGGTTCGACGCCGTGCGCCAATGGGAAACGGTGACCGGTCATGCCGCGGCAGACAAAGCGGGAGAATATGTGTTCGACACGCAGGGATACTTCCCGACGGATCGACTTCATCTCGATCTGCCCGAGGCAAATACCGTAGTGCAATTCCAGCTGCTGACACGCAACCGTGTTCAGGATCCGTGGCGTGCCGTCACCCGCGGACTTGCCTATCGACTGCGCCGCGATGACGTTGAAATAGTCAGCCCACCACTGGGCATCGGTACCGACGGCGACCGGTATTGGTTGTTGAGAGTTGACCAGAGAGGCGGCGGTATCGGGTCGGGAGCGCCGCGTCTGAAATTGGGCTGGCTGCCGCACGATCTTGTATTCGCCGCGCGTGGCCAAGGCCCCTTCATACTCGCATTTGGAAATCGTGACGCGAAAGCCTCCGCCTATACCATCGAATCGTTGGTCCCGGGCTATCGCAGCGATGCCGATATCGGCGCCAAGGTAGCGACCATCATGGTCACGCCCAAAACCATCAACACCATTCAATCTGACAAACCGACACTGTTGGGTAGAGAAAGGGGTTTGGATGAGCGCTTCGACGCCAAGAAATGGATACTGTGGGGCTGCCTCGTTGCCGGCGTTCTGTTTCTCGGATGGATGGCATGGCGGTTACTGAAGCAGATGGATGTGCCTTCCGACGCGGCGTGAATGCCTGGTTCAGCCCCGCTTGCGCAGTGCGAATGATGAAACCCGCACTCAGCCGCTAGAATAATGACTTGCGCATGCCATCAATTTCCAGGCGACCCGATGCTCACCGAGCTGAAAACACTGTTCAAATCCAGCGGCAGGTGGTGGTTTGGTGACGGGGCTATCTCAAACGTGGCGAGTGACGATCTGCCGGGTGGTTTTTCGAGACAACGCCACTTTCCGTTTGTCCGGCAGGCGTAGATGGAGTCAGGCATTTTTGGTTGGGCGCGCCATTTGCCGAAGGATCGCCGTCTGGCGTCATGGTTGTCGGGCGAGGGTTCATTGACCGCGCGTATCGGACAACGCTGTGGGGCATTTCAACTGCGCCGCATCACACAATACATTGGCGCAGCACTGCCGGATGAGCGTTTGAGCGCAAACCTGGAACATGGACGAGGGGTCATGGTGCGTGAAATTATGCTGCTGGATGGCGCTGAGGTCCTTGTCTTCGCGCACAGCGTGGTTGCACGGCGGCATTTGATGGGACCGTGGCGGGGTTTGCGCAGTCTCGGTGGCCGGCCGCTGGCGGATATGCTTTATGCTGATCGCCGGGTGTCGCGAGATCTGTTGCGCTATTGCCAACTCAGTGCTGCCGATCCGCTATCGAGAAGGCTGCGCAACGCATTGCCCGATGCACCGATGCCCCTCTGGGCACGTCGCTCGGTGTTCAAACGCCATGGCGCGCCGCTGCTGGTGACAGAAGTTTTTCTGCCTGCGATTCTCAAGCTGAAGCCATGAATTTCATCGCCATCAAGAAGCGCCTCGATCTCTACGAACGCCTGATGCGGCTCGACAAACCGATCGGCATTTTGCTGCTGCTGTGGCCGACGCTATGGGCGTTATGGATCGCAGGCTACGGCCGACCGGCGTGGATGCTGGTAGCGGTATTTGTGCTCGGCACGATACTGATGCGTTCGGCCGGCTGCGTCATCAACGATTATGCCGACCGGGAGTTCGATGCCCTGGTGGAGCGCACCAGGGACCGTCCGTTGGCCACCGGACAGGTGTCGAAAAAGGAAGCGCTGCTGCTGGCTGCCGTCCTCGCGCTATGTGCTTTTGCACTGGTGTTGTTTCTGCCGCGTCTGGTCATCATGCTGTCGATACCCGCCTTGTTGCTGGCGGCAAGTTATCCGTACACCAAACGTTTCCTCGCCATTCCCCAAGCCTGGCTGGGCATCGCCTTCGGCTTCGGCATTCCCATGGCATTCGCCGCACAGTGGGACCGGGTGCCTTCGCAGGCCTGGCTGCTGCTGCTGGGCAATATGTTGTGGACCATCGCTTACGACACCGAATACGCGATGGTCGATCGCGACGACGATCTCCGGATTGGCATCAAGACCTCAGCCATCACCTTTGGCCGCTACGATGTCGCAGCCGTGATGGTCTGTTATGCCATGGCGCTGGCGATACTTGCTTATGTCGGCCTGCGCCTCGACTTTGGCACGCCCTATTACGCTGGCCTGGCAGTGGCAGCGGGCATCGCCGGCTATCATTTCACCTTGATCCGGGAACGCGACCGCCAGCGCTGCTTCAAGGCGTTTGTGCACAATAACTGGTTTGGCGCGGCGGTGTTTGCCGGGCTGGTATTTGAACTGAGTCTTGTGCCATGGTTGCGGCAGCAGTAACCCGATTGCGTCCGTTCGATTTCGATGCATACAAGGCCGCGTCAGCCCGCCCGATGAGCGTTTCGAGTTCCTCACCATCTTGATAGCTGGCGACCCCGACTGAAATGGTGATGCTCTCCAGCATCTCCTCGCTGTTGATGCGCTTGATCCGGCTCGATGCGATCAGGCTGCGCAGCTTCTCGGCCACCACCAGTGCGCCATCGACCGGTGTCTCAGGCAGAAGGATGAGAAACTCTTCGCCACCGTAACGCACGCCGATGTCCTGTCCCTTGATGTTGCCTTTGATTACCTGCGCCACGGCACGGATCACCTTGTCGCCAAACAGATGACCGTAGCTGTCATTGACGCGTTTGAAATGGTCGATATCGAGCATAAGCAGGCTCAGGTTGCCGGGCAATTCCATGTCCGGGCCAAGTTGTTCGACCAGCTTGCGCTCAAGCCCCTTGCGGTTTAACAGCCCGGTCAAGGCATCGCTCATGGCTTCTTCACGCGCGCGCAGCAATTCAATGCGCAAGGTTTCAATCTGGGTTTGACTCTCGTCGAGACGACTCTTCAATCCGTCGACCGACTCTTGCATGAGACCAGTGCTTTGCAAAATATCCCGAAAATCGGGCGCTGATTTTGTTTCAGCGCCGGTTGGCGTCGACACCCGGTCTCCCCACCGCTGTAGCGCCGATCCGTATTGTTTCGCCTGCTCCCCGGCCTCTCTGGTAGAGAGAGAGATATCCGCCAGTACTTCCTGAACGCTGGCGCTGATGCGCTGTATCTCGGTTTCGTCTGCCTCAGCCACATGTTGTGCATACAGCGCATACACGGCATTGTCGTCGAGTGTTTTGCCATTGGCGCTCACCCCATCGATGGCTTTGCGGATTTCCGGGTTGATGCCGGCAACATATTCGTACCAAACCGCGTAGCTGATCGGATGCAGTGCTGCGGACTGCTTCGACATGAGCGGCAAAACCTGGCGCAAGAATTCAGCGCTTTGCTCTTTGCTGTGGGCGTATTTTGTGGTGGCCATCGTGTTTCCAGTCAGATTTTATGCAGAGGAATCGGGATGCCTGCAAGTAACGACAGAAATCGGCATTACTTTAGGGTTTATCCGATTCCGATGGCCGCAGAGAGCTATTCAGCAATACAGGTATTATCGACGGCATGAAATATCACGACCTGCGCGACTTCATCGCACAACTGGAAAAAATCGGCGAGTTAAAACGGATCACCGTCGAGGTCGATCCGAAACTGGAAATGACCGAGATCTGCGACCGCGTACTGAAAGCCGGCGGTCCGGCACTCCTGTTCGAGAAACCCAAAGGCGGCTCAATGCCGGTGCTCGCCAATCTGTTCGGTACAAGTCAGCGGGTGGCGCTGGGGATGGGCGAAGAAAGTGTTGCCGCGCTGCGCGAGGTGGGCAAGTTGCTGGCCTACCTCAAGGAACCTGAGCCCCCCAAGGGCCTGAAAGATGCGTGGGACAAGCTGCCGGTATTGAAGCAGGTGATGAACATGGCGCCGAAGCTGCTGTCTTCGGCGCCGTGCCAGGAAGTGGTGTGGGCAGGCAAGGACGTCGACCTCTCTCGCCTGCCGCTGCAAACATGCTGGCCGGATGATGTCGCGCCGCTGATCACCTGGGGCCTGACGGTAACGCGCGGACCGCTGAAGACGCGGCAGAACCTGGGTATCTATCGCCAGCAGATCACCGCCCCGAACAAGTTGATCATGCGCTGGCTTGCCCATCGCGGTGGCGCGCTCGACTTTCGTGACCATTGCGAAAACAATCCCGGCCAACCCTTCCCGGTGGCGGTAGTGATCGGCTGCGACCCAGCGACCATTCTCGGCGCGGTGACGCCGGTCCCCGATACGCTTTCCGAATACCAGTTCGCCGGCTTGCTGCGCGGGGCCAGGACAGAGCTCGTGAAGTGCATGGGCTCTGCTCTGCAGGTACCGGCTTCTGCCGAGATCGTACTCGAAGGTGTGATTCATCCTGGCGAAACTGCGCAGGAGGGCCCCTTCGGTGACCATACCGGTTACTACAATGAGGTCGCGGAGTTCCCGGTGTTCACGGTTGAGCGTATCACCATGCGCCGCGATCCGATCTACCACTCCACCTACACCGGCAAGCCGCCCGACGAACCAGCCATGCTCGGCGTGGCGCTCAATGAAGTGTTCGTGCCGCTGCTGCAAAAGCAGTTTCCCGAAATCACCGACTTCTACCTGCCGCCCGAGGGCTGCTCCTATCGCATGGCGCTGGTAAGCATCAAGAAGCAGTATCCCGGCCACGCCAAGCGCGTGATGTTCGGTATCTGGAGCTTCCTGCGCCAGTTCATGTATACCAAGTTCATTCTCGTCACCGACGATGACGTGAACATCCGCGACTGGAAGGAAGTGGTGTGGGCACTGACCACTCGTGTTGACGCTGCGCGCGATACGCTGATCGTGGAAAACACGCCGATCGACTATCTCGACTTCGCCTCGCCGGTGGCCGGACTCGGCAGCAAGATGGGCATCGACGCCACCAGCAAATGGCCAGGCGAGACCCAACGCGAATGGGGCCGACCGATCGTGATGGACGCAGCGATCAAGCGCAAGGTGGACGCGATGTGGGGCAGTCTCGGCTTGTAGCCGACACGATACTAGCGGGCAGACTTGCGGCTTGGGATGGGAATTTCAATATTTGCTGATTCAGCCATCGGCATGCTTGGCACGTTGGCCTTTGCCTGATCCAGATACGCCTGCATGGCCGGCAAATTCTTTTTGCTGACGACCGACGAGACCATCAGGATGATCCCGCAGATGGCATGCACACGAAAGCCGTCGTCATCGAAATCCTTGTGTACCCAAAGTTCCAGCAGGCCGATGAAATGCGCCATCAATGCATGGGTGAGCAGATTGACGTTGGCCTCACCCTGGCTTTTGGTGATGCCCGGAATGGTCAGAACTGCGGTCTTCCAATAGGCGAATGTGCGCCCCATGAACTTGGGCCGAAGCTCTGCATGCGACACGCCGAGCAAGATCTGATACAGCGGTCGCAGAAAGTTCGGGTCATTGGCGAAAATCTCGACTGCGATTTCTGCCGCTTCGATGACGTGATAATTCGGATCCGTGGCTTTGAAAACCAGGCCCTTGGAAAAAAAGCGGTCCAGCGACCGCGACAACAGGGCATAGAGCAATCCCTCTTTTGATCCAAACAGATTGAATGGCGTCACCGGACTCACTTCCGCCGCCACGGCGAGGGCGCGAACGGAAAAGTCGGTGCTGTGCGTTTTTCTGATCAGTCGCTCGGCCGCATTGAGAATCCGGGTGCGGCGTTCTCTCATCTGTTTTTCGCGCAATTGCATATTTTTCAATCCATACATCGGCCCTTGGGCCAAACTTCGGTTAAAGGCTCAAATACCCCGATCCAGATAAAGCGTTTTCATTCCACGTGTCAGCAGCACCGGCATCCAGTCTGCTTCCTTGTCGGCAAGCTTGATGTCGGGCAAGCGACGGACGATCTTTGGAATGAGGATGGAACCTTCCAGACGAGCCAGCATCGCGCCCATGCAGAAATGCGGGCCATAACCAAAGGCGATGTGGCGCTGGCCCAAGTTTCGATCCAGCTTGAAGGTGTCGGGATCGTCGAAGACTGCGGGGTCGCGGTTGGCTGCGGCGAGAATCAGGAAGACGCGTTGCCCGGCCTGCATCTGATGCCCCCCGAATTCCAGGCTCTGCGCGAGAACCCGGGTCAGCGCCTTGGCTGGACCGTCAAAGCGCAGGCATTCTTCGATGGCGGTATTGTCATTCACCTTGCGGTCGCGCAGCGCGGCAAACTGGTCGGGGTGGAGCAGCAGTTGGCGAATCGCGGTGGCAATGAAATTGGCGGTGGTTTCATGACCACCGAACAGGATCAAGGTGCATGTCGCCAGCACCTCCGCCTCGTTCAGACGGTCGCCCTCGTCGCGCGCGCGGATGAGCTGGGTGATGAGATTGTCGGCCGGTTCCTTTTCATAGCGACGAACCAAACCCTTGAAGTAATTCAGCAGCTTGTCCATTCCGTCCGCCACGCCATCGTAGCGGGTCGGATCATCAAGCCCGCCGGAAACGAGCGGGGCGACCTTCTGTGTCCAGCGTTCGAATTGCTGGCGGTCCTCGACCGGAACACCCAGCAACTCCGCGATGATGATCGAAGGCAGGGGTGCCGCGACCTCTTCTATCAGGTCAAACCGGCCATGGGCCGGCACATGGTCGATCAATTGATCGGCCAGTTCTTCGATATGGGTACGCAGCGTTTCCACCGACCGTGCGGTAAATGCCTTGTTCACCAGATTGCGCAGGCGCATGTGGTCAGGCGCGTCCTGGAACACCATCCAGCCGGCCAATACGTCAAAGGCCTGGCGCATCAGCGGGTCGGTATCGGGGCCGGACAATTTGGCGCGAATGAA
>JAYUFR010000209.1:0-4071 GCA_043738625.1 Sterolibacteriaceae bacterium | reverse complement strand
CCGGCATTCCGGTCCGGCTTGAAGTGCGTTACGCGGCGGCCCACAATAAAATTTTGTTGATTGATGCCGAAGAATCGGATTCTGCGGTGGTCACCGGTAGTTACAACTTCACCTGGTCAGCGCAGGCGCGTAATGCCGAGAACCTGCTGATCCTCCGCAACAACCCGGCCCTGGCCGCCGCCTACCTGAAAAACTGGCGCCGTCATCACGACGAGGCGCTGCCTTATCCGGAGGGATTGTCCACACCATGAACGAGAAAATTTTGCTCAGCGCTTTTTTGAGCGACTTCGATTATCCCGATTATTGGTGGCAGATCGGTGCGCTGCTGTTGTGCCTGATTGGCGCCAAATTGTTGGAGCGCTATGTGCGCGGACGGCAGGACAAAACCTCCCATTCCCTCAGCCAGGGTGGAGTGAAGCGGTTGGCATTCCCGCTCACAGGCCTGTTGCTGGTGGAGACGGCGCGGGCACTGTTACATGTTGCGCATCACCCCGTGAACTTGCTGTCCATCGCCATTCCGCTGCTGCTGTCGATGGCGATCATCCGCATGGTGTTCTTCGTGCTGCGGCATACCTTCGTGTCGTCCGCCTGGCTTGCCGGTTTTGAGCGCGGGTTTGCCCTGCTGGTATGGAGTGTGGTGGCGATGCACATCGTCGGTGTGCTGCCGCAGATAATCCAGTTCATGGAAGGAATTTCCTTCACCACCGGCAAGCAGCAACTGAATCTGTGGTTGATTGCCCAGGGTGTTGCTACCGTCGTTGTGACCCTGTTGCTTGCATTGTGGCTGGGCGGGCTGGTGGAAGCCCGACTGGCGCGAGCCGAGGGGCTCGACCGAAACTTGAGGGTGGTTTTCTCGCGTCTGTCCAAGGCATTGCTGGTAATACTGGCGGTGTTGATCGGATTGCCGCTGGTCGGTATCGATCTCACTACCTTGTCAGTATTTGGTGGTGCGCTTGGCGTGGGACTGGGATTCGGCCTGCAAAAAATTGCCAGCAATTACGTGTCGGGCTTCATCATTTTGCTTGACCATTCGATCCGGCTCGGCAGTGTCATTTCCGTCGGCGGAGAGCGCGGCCAGGTCACCCGGATCACGACGCGCTACACCGTGCTGAAGAGCAACACCGGTATCGAAGTCATTGTGCCCAACGAAGTGCTGGTGAGTTCGGTGGTGCTGAACGAGTCATTGTCGAGTCCGCCGGTGCGGGTGTCGCTATCGGTACAGGTGAGTTGCGCCACCGATCTTGAGCATGCGATGGCGCTCATGGTCGACGCCGCTCGACTGCAGCGCCGGGTATTGGTCGATCCACCGCCACAGGCATTTTTACTTGCCTTTGCCGATTCCGGTATCAACCTGGAGCTTGGATTCTGGATTGCCGATCCGCAGGAAGGGACTCACCAGATTCGTTCCGACATCAACCTCGCCTTCTGGCGTTCCTTCAAGGCGGCGGGAATCGAGATTCCGTCTCCGCAACGGGAGTTCCGTCTGATTGGGACACAAACCGCCGGATCGGATGTGACTATCGGGGGGGTTGCAAACCGCGTAAAATCCCCAAGCTGAATACCCTGACGATGAAAGGTTTACGGGCATGATGTTTTCCGGTGTTTTCGATCTTCCCTGGTGGGGTTATGTGTTGACCGTGCTGGCAATGACGCATGTCACCATCGCAGCGGTCACCATCTTCCTGCATCGTCACCAGGCGCATCGCGCGCTGGATCTGGGTCCGGTTCCGTCCCATTTTTTCCGTTTGTGGCTGTGGCTGACGACGGGCATGGTCACCAAGGAGTGGGCGGCGATTCATCGCAAACACCACGCCAAGTGCGAAACTCCCGACGATCCCCACAGTCCGCAGCAGGTGGGTTTGCCGCGCGTGTTGTTCGGCGGCGTATTGTTGTATGTGAAGGAATCGCGCAATAGCGAAACCATGCAGCATTACGGGCGCGGCACGCCCGACGACTGGTTGGAGCGCAAGCTCTATACGCCATGGCAAAAGAGCGGCATTGTCATCATGCTGGCGCTTGACCTTGCCCTCTTCGGACTCGTGCCCGGCGTCTTGATGTGGGGCGTGCAAATGCTGTGGATTCCTTTCTGGGCGGCCGGAGTGATCAACGGTGTCGGCCATTTCGTCGGCTATCGCAACTTTGCCTGCGAAGACGCCAGTACCAATCTGATTCCCTGGGGCATCCTGATCGGTGGCGAGGAACTGCATAACAACCATCATGCCTTCGCCACGTCGGCAAAGCTGTCCAACAAGTGGTATGAGTTCGACATCGGCTGGATGTATATCTGCATCCTGGAGATGCTGGGCATGGCGCGTGTCAAGAAAGTGGCGCCGCGGCCCAAGTTGGGTGCAGCACGAACGGCCGTCGACCTGGAAACGCTGCAGGCGGTGATTACCCATCGCTACGACGTTCTCTCGAAATACCTGAAATCACTGGGTCAGATCGCGGCGGAAGAATTCGAACATCACAAACTGGATGCCCGTCAGAGCAAGGCCATCAAGCGCCTGCTGCATGAGGCCGGCGACGAACTCCAGGACGCTGACAAGGCCCGACTTGAATCGATGCTCCAGAAAAGCGACCGTTTGTCCAAGGTCTATGCCATGCGCGCAGAACTGGAGGCACTGTGGGTTCGTTCCACCGCCACGCATGAACAATTGCTGAAGCAGTTGCAGGAGTGGATCCACAACGCCGAGCAAAGCGGGATACACCAACTGGAAGAATTCTCGCGGCGCTTGCGTAGCTACGCCGTCTGATCTCTCCCTGGTCAAGCGACACCAATAAAAAACCCGCCAGTGGCGGGGTTTTTATTGGGTGGCCAAGCAATTACTTGAGCTTGGTTTCCTTGTAGGGAACATGCTTGCGCGCCTTCGGATCGTACTTGGTGATCTCAAGTTTTTCCGGGGTGGTGCGCTTGTTCTTGGTCGTCGTGTAGAAATGGCCGGTGCCGGCCGACGACTCAAGCTTGATTTTTTCGCGGCCGCCTTTAGCCATGGTCGCTCTCCGTAAAAAGGTTAGACGCGTTCGCCGCGACTACGCAGCTCGGCGAGGATGACTTCGATACCCTTTTTGTCGATGGTGCGCAGGGCGGCGTTCGATACGCGCAGACGCACGAAGCGATTTTCGGATTCGACCCAAAAGCGGCGGCTCTGCAGGTTCGGCAGAAAGCGGCGCTTGGTCTTGTTATTGGCATGGGAAACGTGGTTTCCCACCATCGGGGCCTTGCCCGTCACTTGGCAAACGCGGGACATGTGGTTGCTCCAGGAAGCTGATTCAGTAAAGCCGAGCATTGTACCCGAGAAACTTGCGGGAATTCAAGCCTGTTTGGCGGGTCTATTCCGAGCGCAGGGCTTCCAGCGGGTCGAGCAGTGCCGCCCGCCGGGCCGGGGCCACGCCGGCAATGAGGCCTACCACCACGGCCGAGAGTTCTGCCGCAATGGCATAGCTCCACGGCGTTTCGACCGGCAGGGCGGGCAAAAAAGCCTGGAGTAGCAAGGCAATAATCCAGCCCAGGGCAAGGCCCGCCCCCCCGCCAAGGGCGGCCAGCACGGCGGCTTCGCCCAGGAACATAATCAGAATCCGGCGTCGGGTGGCGCCGATGGCCCGCAGCAGGCCGATTTCGGCGGTGCGTTCCGATACCGCGATGGTCAGGATGGTGAGGATGCCGACACCCCCGACCAGCAGCGATATGCCGCCGATCGCCGCGACGGCGAAGGTAATGGCGTCGAGAATGGTGCCGAAGGTCTCCAACATCTTCTGTTGCGGCGTGAGCGTGAAATCCTCCCTGCCGTGACGCGTCAGCAGCACATGGCGAATGCTTTCCTCGACTTCCTCGAGCGGCGCCGTCGCTTGGTAGCTGAGATGGATTTCACCCAGACTGTCGCGGTTGAACATTTCCAGCGCGCGTCCGACCGGGATGTACACCATGTCGTCCATGTCGAAGCCGAGCACCTGGCCCTTGGCCTCCATGACCCCGATGACGCGGTAGCGCTCGCCGCCAACGCGTACCCGTGCGCCGAGCGAACTGCCTTCGCCGAACAGTTCCTGCGCCACCTTGGCGCCCAGTACGACGAA
>JAYUFR010000208.1:0-4075 GCA_043738625.1 Sterolibacteriaceae bacterium | reverse complement strand
GAGTTCGAGCAAGCCGTTTGATTGCAGTCGCCTGAGCGCGTCTCGAACCGGCGTCCGGCTCACTTGCAGCCAGTCACATACCGCCAGCTCGACCAGCCGCTGGCCCGGGCCAATCGATCCATCCATGATGCCATCGCGCAATGTTGCATAGGCGCGTTCGGCTACGTCGCCTCTCAATCCGGAGCGCAGAAGTACTTTAGTTTTTTTCACCCGGGTGATCCGAAAATTCCTGCATGATGAACGTGAATCACTCTTTCAGGCGGAAGCCGGCATAGTTGTTGGCGGCCACCTCGAAACACTTTTCCCGATAGACACCAAAGCCACCGACATAGATGGTGAAGATGCGGGGTTTTCCGGGGATGTTGGCACCCACGTACCAGGAGTTGGCCAAAGGGAACAGCGTCGCGGCAGCCAGCTCGTTGACATGCGTGACCCACTCGTCCTCATGCGCCAGATCGGCCTCGATTCGCGCCTTATGGGTCGCCCGCAGATGCGTCAGGCAATCGGCAATCCAGTCCACATGCTGCTCAATGGCGACGATCACGTTGGTCAGCACGCTCGGGCTGCCCGGACCGGTGATGAGGAACAGGTTGGGGAATCCTGCGGTCATGAGCCCGAGGTAGGCACGCGGACCATGTTGCCATTTCTCGGCGAGCCTGGCCCCGCCCTTGACAGAAATATCGATGTTTCGCAGCGCGCCGGTGATGGCGTCATAGCCGGTGGCAAACACAATCGCATCCAGCGCGTAGTGGCCGTTTTGCGTCTGCACGCCAGCGGCAGTGATTTGCTGGATCGGCGCACTTTTGACATCCACCAGCGTGACGTTGTCGCGGTTGAAGGTTTGGTAGTAATGGGTATCCGTGCAAGGCCGCTTGGTGCCGACGTAATGGTCCTTGGGCACCAAGGCCTCGGCTGTTGCCGGGTCTTGCACTAGCGTGCGTATCTTCGCCCGGATGAAATCAGCCGCCGTGTCATTGGCCGCCTTGTTGACAAAAAGATCGGTATACGCCCTGAGATAGTTGAGCCCGCCGATGGCCCAGCGCTCTGAGTAGGCGCGCTCCCGCTCTTGCGCCGTGACTTCAAAAGCGCATTTGTCGGGCACGCTGTAGAGCGCATTCGCACCTTTGCTCCTGCGGGCTTTTTCCCGAAGCGCGGGATAATTTGCCTTGATCATCGTCACCCGCGCCGGGTCCAGCGGCGCATTGAAGGCGGGCAAGCTGAAGTTGGGCGTGCGCTGGAAGACGTAGGCATGTTTGGCCTGCTGCGCAATCACCGGAATCGCCTGGATACCCGAGGAACCGGTACCGATAATCCCGACCCGCTGACCGCTAAAGTCAACCCCTTCGGTGGGCCACAAACCGGTGTGGTACCACTTGCCAGAAAAAGCATCCAGTCCCTTGAAGATGGGAACATTGGGCAGCGACAGATTGCCCGTGGCCATGATGCAAAACTTGGCTGACACCACATCGCGCTGCCCGGTTTGCAGCGTCCAGCGGTTCGTCTGTGGGTCGAACATGGCAGCCACCACCCGGCTATCACACTGAATGCCACTGCGCAGGTCGAACCGGTCCGCGACATGGTTGATGTATTTCAGAATCTCAGGCTGACCCGCAAATCGCTCGGTCCAGTTCCATTGCTGCTGGAGATCCTCAGAGAAGGAATATGAATATTCGGTGCTCTCCACGTCACAGCGGGCGCCCGGGTATCGGTTCCAAAACCAGGTGCCTCCCACCCCACTGCCGGCCTCGAACACCTTGACCTTGAGCCCCAGTGCCCGCAGGCGGTACAGCGCGTACAGGCCGGCAAATCCGGCGCCGACGACGACCACGTCAAACTCGTCAGCGCGCTGGGTATCGCCTTCGACAGATGCGATGGCATTTGTGTCGGCAAGCGGGTTTTTCAATACAGACATTTGTTTCCTCTTCGAGTGACGCAATCCATCACCCGAACACAGGTGTGACAGGTTTCACAGGTTTTTCGGTTTGCAACAGACATCACGATCTAACCTGATCGATTCAACGTAACGAATTAACGCGACGAATCAGCGTGAAATGGGGCAAAGCGTTTGCGGTCACGAATTCAGGAACCAGCCGGTCAGGCCGTCAAGCCGCCGTCCACCGGCAGGGCCACGCCGGTGATGTAGGAGGCATCGTCCGAGATGAGAAACAGCGCCGCTCGGGCGACCTCCACCGGTTCTGCTGCGCGACCCATCGGCGACTGTGCACCGCGTTGCAGGACTAGGCTTTCAACATCTTCCCCCAAACTGACTTCCTGTCCGGGCCGGCGGACGAATGACCGCAGCATGGGCGTGTTGGTGACGCCCGGACAGACCACGTTGACGCGGATGTTCTCAGCCGCATGGGCCCGCGCCAGTGAGCGCGCAAGGCCGATCACGCCGAACTTCGCTGCCGAATAGATCGGGCTGAATTTGGAGCCTTGCAGCCCGGAGCTGGACGCGGTGAACAGAACACTTCCACGGCCGCTTTGCCGCATCGCTGGAATCGCCTCAGCGGTGGTGAAGGCCACGGATCGCAGGTTGAGGTTCAAGGCACAGTCGATATCCCGGGTGGCAACGCCTTCCAGTCCCAGCGGTCCCGGATGGCCGACATGGTTCCACAGGAAATCGAGCCGGCCATACCGGCCCACGGCCTCGGCCACAATGCTGCGGGCATAGGCCTCGACCGATAAATCGCCTGACGAGACAAGCGCCTCATCGCCGGCCGCACGAATCAAAGCCGCCGTCTCCTGAGCGGCGTCCTGGTTCACATCGACCACCAGCACGCGCGCACCTTCGCTGGCAAAAAGGATTGCGCCAGCGCGCCCCATGCCGGAGCCCGCAGCGGTGATGATGCCAATTTTGTTTGCCAGCCGCATGTTGTAAAACCTGGTTGAAAATCAGTTGCGTTCCGCTCAGTTCAGTTCCGGCTCAGCTCTTTTTAAGTCCGGGCTGGGGGATCAGATCCATCAGCATGCAGTGCAGCCCGCCGGTTGCCATCAACTCCGCGCCGTTGACATAAGCTGACCGGTCGCTCGCCAGGAAAGCCACGATATTCGCGATGTCCTCAGGCCGGCCCAGGCGTCGGCTGGCCGTCATCTGCGCGCGCCTTGCAACCACCGTGGGGTCGGCATTGAGCTTGGACGTCATTGGCGTCTCGATCATGCCGGGATTGACCACATTGCTGCGAATCCCCCTGGCACCCCACTCCACCGCAATCTGTTGCGACAGCGCGAGGATGGCGGCTTTGCTGGCGCTGTAGTCCAGGCCCATTGGCTGGGGAAAGTGGGAGGCGATGGAACCCACATGGACAATATTCCCAGCTTGCCGCGACAGCATGGCCTCGCCGAAAATGCGGGAACACAAATAATAGCCACCAAGGTTGATGGCGAGGCCCGCCTGCCAATCCGCCAGGCACGAATCGGCAAGCGCCTTGGGCCGCAATACGGCCGCATTGTTGACCAGCACGTCGCAGCGGCCAAAGTCACGCAGCACCTGCTCCCTTGCCGCCAGCACCTGATCTTCTGAAGAAATATCGCATTGCAGCGCCAGCGATTGACCGGACAGCTCGGCGGCCAGCGCCTGGGTTTTTTCCAAGTGCAGATCAATCAAAACCGGGATCGCACCCAGCTCTGACAAGGCCTTCGAAATCGCGCGCCCAATGCCGCCTGCGGCACCGGTGACAACGCACACGCGTCCCTCAAGGCTCAACCAACTATTTGTCATAACCATTCGCCATAATTATTCGCCATACCTATTCGCCATATTTGAAAAATTCCGTGTTCAAGGAACCCAGCCTTCAAGCCGGCCGGCTGTCGGCGCGCTGTCGTGCCGCGGCATCAGGGCGGCGCTCGAAACTTCACCGCTTGATGTCGCGCCGTTCGGTGCCGCGCGGCCCGGCGAGGGTTGATCAAGCAGGGGCTTGCGCAACGCAGCGCTGCGACCGGCGATTCGACCGATGGTGGCACCAGAGACCAATCCGGTGCCGGCCGGGTAGTTGTCGTAGTACAGGCCGCCGACCATTTCGCCGCAGGCATACAGGCCGGGGATCGGACGCCAGTCCGTGCCAATCACCTCGGC
>JAYUFR010000207.1:0-4085 GCA_043738625.1 Sterolibacteriaceae bacterium | reverse complement strand
ACCTCGACATACTGGAGAAGCGCGAAGGCCGATGGAAGCTGTCGCTGCGCCGCATGCTGCTGGATGCACAGTCGGAAATTTCAGCGAAAGCCGAGGGCGTCAGCGAACGCCGCTGGGACCGCACCGACCCTTCCTACCAGCGTCCCTTCGCCATTCCGTCTGATCGCAAGATCATGAAGTAGGGCCTCCGCCGGCTGCGCTATCGCGCGTATTCTTGGTTGTAGCCGCACGGAGCTTGCCACCAAGGCTATTCCGCGGGCTCATACACAATGAATTCGAGCAGATTGCGGTCCGGATCGCGTGTGTAGAAACTCATGCCTGTAGCGCGGCCTCCATTCCGCGCCCCAATTCTCTTCACTGGACCTTCTTCGACCAATGCACCCGCTCGCTGCAATGCGGCATTCAGGTCCGCCAAGCTTCCTGACCAAACGAAGCAGAAGTCACCACAGCCTGGCTGCGATGTTGGTCCGCGAAGGGTGAAGTTTGAGTTATGCCACAAGGCAGGCGCATGAACATTTATCTTGTTCTCGCCGAACTGAATTGAAAAGTGCGAAACATTGCGCGCGAGCCAGTCCTCAGGGGTCGGTACCGAGAAGCCGAGTTCACGGTAGAACCTTAGCATCTCGACCGGTTTGGCGGTGGGGATGGCGGCGTGGTCGAAGGCGGTGACTGTCATAAAGTGGTCTAAAGAGGCAGGCTAGAAAAGCATCTGAGATTTGAGGACCGACCTCGCGAATTCTTCGAAAGCGGGTGTGCAGTCTATTCGCCGCCAGCCGACATTCCGCCGTTCAATATAATCAGATTGGACATATATGTCAAAAGAGCCATGGAAATCAATCGAGCCCAGCCGTCGTGCCAATTCTGAAAGGCAGGAATATATGACTCAAGCCAAGAACAAATTTTCCGCGGTCGAGTGGCAAACGCGTGTGGACTTGGCCGCGTGTTACCGACTGGTGGCCCATTTCGAGATGAGCGACCTTGTGTCCAACCATATCTCGGCGCGTATTCCGGGCACCGAAGACGAGATCCTGCTCAACGCGTTCGGAATGATGTACGAGGAGATCACGGCATCGAGCCTGATCAAGGTCGATCTTGCTGGCAACATCCTGGAGAACTCGAATTCCGGCTATTCGATCAACCGCGCCGGGTATGTGCTTCATAGCGCGGTGCATGAAGCGCGGCCTGACGTCGTCTGCGCGCTGCACACCCACACAGCAGCCGGTGTGGCGCTCTCGACATTGAAATGCGGTATTCTTCCAATCAGCCAATCATCAATGCGTTTTGCCAAAGTGGCGTACCACGACTTTGAAGGCGTTGCTTTCGAGCCGAGTGAAAAGGCCAGATTTGCTGCCGACTTGGGCGACTGTGACGTCATGGTGTTACGCAATCATGGCCTTCTGTCGTGTGGTGCAAGCATCGCGCAGGCATTCAATTCCATGTATCGTCTTGAAAAAATATGCCAGATTCAGCTGATGGCGATGGCATGCAATAGTGAGTTCAATCTGCCGTGCGATGAGGTGGTGCGAAAGTCCAACCAGCAATACGCCAACAATCCAAGTGCCTTGGGCTTGAAACCTACGCCTTTCGGCGTGATGGAATGGCCAGCAATGTTGCGAATGCTGGATAGGCGCGATGCTTCCTACCGAGATTGAACATCAGGACATTCTCGATCCATGGCCCGGTGCACTATGTGCTCCTTAGATAGGGCAAGTTGAACAATGCTTCAATTTTTCTGATTTGTATCGGTTGCCACGCCCCCTTACCATCGGATAGTAAGGAGAATTTTGGATGAGTCAAAACGACACGGCTGGCAAGGTGGCGCAATACCTCTCTGTGCCGCGCAAAATGTTGATCGGAGGGGAATGGACCGAGGCTATATCGGGGAAAACCCTTCCCGTGGAGGACCCATCCAATGGCAGGATTATCGGATCCATTGCATCCGGGGACGCTGCGGATGTTGACCGGGCGGTGCAAGCTGCGCGAAGTTCCTTTGATGCGCGCGTATGGCGTGGTATGCCAGCCGATCAGCGCGCGGCGATATTGTGGAAGTTGTCGGACCTCCTTTTGGCCAATGCTCCGGAACTCATCCAGATGGAGGTGATGGACAACGGCATGCCGGGCGCATTCGCGCAGGCATTGGTTGGTGCCGCTGCCAATAGCTTGCGTTTTTATGCTGGGATGTGTACCAAAATATTCGGCCGTACATCTCAGATGGGAAGCGATCTCGAATATCACGCCTTCTCGGTTAGTGAGCCCGTCGGCGTGGCGGGCTTGATAACGCCCTGGAACGGGCCCGTAGCGACGGCCTGCGGCAAGCTGGCTCCGGCATTGGCCGCGGGATGCAGCGTTGTGCTCAAACCGGCGGAGCAGACGTCGCTGTCCGCACTGCGGGTTGGAGAACTGGCGCTCGAAGCGGGAATTCCGGTCGGAGTGCTCAACATTGTTACGGGCACCGGTGCTGCTGCTGGCGCAGCGCTCGTGGCGCACCATGGCGTTGACAAGATTTCTTTCACGGGTTCCACGGCCGTCGGCAAGGGCATTATTGCAAGCTCGGCCGAGAACATGAAACGGGTGACGCTGGAACTGGGTGGGAAGTCACCTGTGTTCATATTCGACGATGCCGATCTGGGCGTAGCAATTCCGGCGGCGGCGATGGGTATTTTTGCCAATAGTGGGCAAGTGTGCTACGCCGGATCGCGACTTTACGTGCAGGCAAAGATATTTGAAAAAGTCGTCGCAGAATTAGAAAGTTTCGCGAAGGGCCTAAAACTCGGCAGTGGGCTGGATAGTGCGAATCGTCTCGGGCCCCTTATTTCTGATCGCCAGCGGCAGCGTGTAATGGGCTATATTGAAAGCGGAGTTTTAGATGGCGCAGAACTGGTAACTGGAGGGAAGACGTGGGGTAAAGAAGGCTATTTCGTCGAGCCTACAATTTTTGCAAGTACAACGCCTGCTATGAAAATAGTTAGCGACGAGATTTTCGGGCCCGTTCTTACGATCATGCGTTTCGATGGAATGGACGATGTGCCGAGGTTGGGAAACGCAACCAGCTATGGCCTCGGCGCAGGCATCTACACGCGAGACATAGGCAAGGCGCACAAGGCGGCGCGACTGCTGGACGCAGGTAACGTCTGGGTCAATTGTTACGGGCGCACTGATATGTCTTTGCCGTTTGGAGGCTTCAAGCAATCTGGGTGGGGACGAGAGAAGGGTACCGAGGGTATCGAGGCGTTTCTGGAGGCGAAGTCGATTTACATGAAACTTTGACGCTTGTTACAAACCGTTCTTAGCAGAAGCGACTACGTTGCATAATGGCAGCGTGATACGGTTCTGCCGCTGCGTCCCGGGTGAACTAAGAATCCGCTTGTGGCGTCCATTCGCACTGTAGGGCCTTGGCTGAGCTACTGACAGCGCCAAGGCCTTCCAGCATGCGCTTCATTGGCGCCGACAGCGCATCGTAGGCGGCGTACTGGCTCGCGAAGAGCGTATCGCCCCCGAAGGCGGGAACCTCCCGCGCGATCAGCATGGTGCCTTTGGGCGGCTCTGGCAGATAGATGGTGTCCGAATGCCAAACGCCACCGAAGTTGACCGTCTCGTGCTCGAGCTTCTTGACTTCGATGATCTCGGAATAGTCGGGCAGCCCCTTCACGAAGGGATACGGTACCGGGTCACCCATGCTGCGCGCGAAATCGCGGAAGGCACCCGATGTGAGTTCCTGGTTGCGAACGAACAGGACGCCGTGCTCCAGGAACCCTACGCGCAGCGACCTCAGATCCTCGCCATTCAACTGGTCCAGCCGGACATCCGCGACTTCCGCGCCGAGTGCTCCCGCCAATTTGATGAACTTCATGATTGCCTTTCGTACCGTTCGATGGGTGTCGCGAATGGTAGGCAAGGCCCCGCGGCGAGGCAAATCAAATAATATAAAGTATTGTTCAAGTCCCGCGCAGCTTCTCGCAGCACTACCAAGGAACGCTGGCTAGACAGGATCCCAATCGAACACGTCCTGAGAGCGGTCGAGCTTGTAGAAGCTGGGGCGCATCGCCGGAATCGCGCGATCCGCTACGGTCCTCGGCGTCCACCCG
>JAYUFR010000206.1:0-12224 GCA_043738625.1 Sterolibacteriaceae bacterium | reverse complement strand
CACCAGCGCTAGAGAAGAAGCCCACTTAGGCAGTTGGCCAGGTCATTGAATGTTGGCTCCCCGACCTGGATTCGAACCAGGGACCTGCGGATTAACAGGCCATGTTCCTGCCCCTGAAAAACAAAGGTCGAAAAATTTATTCCAATAGTTACCGATACTTAGGCACTTTTCTGAGAAGAAACAAGTACCTCAGAATCGAACCCGCATTGTACCGTATTTGTACCTCGATTCCCAAAAATATGGTACCGGCACTGAGTGTTTTCGGCTGCCGCACTTTCAGTTCGTGCTCGTTTCTTAGTTTGCTAACGGTGCCAGGCTGTCTCGTGCAAAGCATGGTTGGGCGGCGAGCCGCCAACCGCCGCATAGTCGGCGGAAGCGGACTTTGAGTTTGGTCTGCTGATCGACCGTCGTCGGACAACGGACCAGCCACTCTATCCCTTCGTTCATTTTGTTGCTTATCGGACCCCGAGTCCGGCAAGACGCTGGCGTTCCTGACCAACAACACGCCCTTGCCGCCGCTGATCATTGCCGCGCTTTATAAGAGCCGTTGGCAGGTGGAGTTGTTCTTCAAATGGATCAAGCAGCATCTGCGCATCAAGAAGTTTCTTGGCACGAGCGAGAACGCAGTGAAGACGCAAATTTTGGTAGCGGTGTCCACCTATGTGCTCATCGCCATCGTCAAGAAGGAGCTTCAATTTGATGCCTCGTTATACACATTGCTACAGATTCTATCGGTCTCGATATTCGAGAAAACTGAGATTTCACGGGCATTGCAGCTCGATCCAGCTACCCCCGAATCATCAATGAACGCCAACCAGTTGAGTTTGTTCAACATTTAACCGGACACTACTGGTGCTCACTATTAATTTACTTTCGGCACTCTTTTTTCTTGGGGTGGGCCGCTCGGTATCTTCACCGAGCGTGATTTGGTGACTAAAGAAGTCGCCAGGTCGCTCGATCCAGCAGTTACGTTAGTCTCGTATTTCCCCGCGCTGCTAATGGCTCAATTAGCTTGGCGGCGAATGCTGCAGCGTTTCACGCTACGCCAATCCGAGTTCCGCGCATTCCTCGAGCTTGCGATAGAGACTCGATAAGCTGACCTCGAGCAATTCGGCGGCAGCCTTGCGATCCCCACCGCATTCCCGAAGCGTATCCAAAATGATCGTCGCCTCGATGCGGCGCAGTTTCACCCGCAAGCCGTCGCCTGAATTCGAAGGTGTGCCGTCCGCAGTTTGATCCGCCACCTGCGCCGTGAGTTCCTGCGGCAGATCGGCGATGCTGACGCGTTGCGAGTTCGTCATAATGCATGCCCGGCCTATGACGTTCTCAAGCTCCCGGATATTACCGGGCCAGGCATACGACGTCAGGATTTTCTCCGCGACCGAGTCGATGGTGAATCCCTTCGCAGTCACGCCCGTTTTGCGGGACCGGTTGAGAAAGAACTGGATCATTCCTGGGATATCCTCGCTGCGTTCACGCAGTGGCGGGACCCGTATCTGAAACATGCTCAGGCGGAAGAAAAGGTCTTCGCGAAATTGCCCTTGCTTGACCAGCTCGGCCAGGTTGCGATTGGTCGCGGTAATAATCCTGACGTCGACCTCGAACGACCGCTCGGCACCGATCGGACGGATTTTCTTGTCCTCGATCGCATTCAGTAGCTTCGGCTGCAGGTCGAGTGGCAATTCTCCGACTTCATCCAGAAACAGCGTGCCGCCGTCGGCTGCAAGGAATAGCCCTTTGCGTGGCTTGTCGGCACCCGTGAACGCGCCCTTGGTGTGCCCGAAAAATTCACTCTCCAGAAGCTGATGCGGGATTGCGCTGCAGTTGACAGGAATGAATGGTCCCTTCCTTTGCGCATTGCGCTGATGAATCATGCGCGCCACGAGGCCCTTGCCGGTACCGCTCTCGCCGGTGACCAGTACGGTGCTGTCGGTCTGCGACACCTTGTCGACCAGGCGCTCCACTTCGCGCATCGGCGCACTCATGGCACGGTAACGTTCGTCTTCGCGGCCGATGACAATTTCGCGCAGCGCTATATTCTCCGACTGCAGATTACGCACGGTTTCGATTTGCCGGATCCTGTGCACGATCTCATTGTCACTTACGGGTTTCACGATGTAATCGGTGGCACCGGCCTTCAGAGCCCGCACTGCACTGTCCACGGAGGCGAAGGCGGTGCACATAATGAAGGGTGTATCGATGCCAGCGGCACGTACCTGTGCGATCAACTCGATCCCGTCCTTATCGGGGAGATGAACGTCGCATAACACGAGTTCCGTGTCGCCGGCGGCGAGTATCACCATGGCTGAGCGCGCATCGAGCGCGGTGCTGACATCGTAGCCGGCTTCGCGAATGGCACTCGCCAGAAGCTGGCAGAAAGCCAGTTCGTCGTCCACCACGAGAACTTTAAATTTTGCCATCGCGGAATCCGTTACCGGTAGTCGCCATTTGACCGCGAACCTTGCGCGATGGGTGTCGGCTGATTGCGTCGGTGATCGCAACAGCGCCACCCGACACTCCGTACCCGATATCGCAATCGCCGGCAGCGTTGCACGTCCTCCGGACGGCAGCCGCCGTCATGTGCATTGTGCTCAATGTTGGTATCCGTTCCATTCAATCGGCGGGCAGAAAAATTTCCACCGTCGATCCGATGCCCTCTCGGGACTCCAGGCGCATGCTGCCATCGTTCGCCTCGATGATCGACTTGCATACCGCAAGTCCGAGACCGCTGCCATGGTCTGCCGGCTTGGTCGTGAAAAAGGCGTCGAATGCGTGATCAAGCGTCTCCTGGCTCATCCCGCAGCCATTGTCGATGACGCTCACCGTAACCCCCTTGTCGCAACGCCGGGTGCGGATCACCACCCGGGTGGCGCGCTCACGGCATCCCTCGCAAGCGTCCGCCGCATTGATCAGCAGATTGAGCATGACCTGCAGGAACTGGTCTCCGACCATGCGTACCGCCGGTATCGCGGCCTGAAGGTCGAGTTCCAGTTCGGCCGAGCGATAGCGGCGGTCATAGCGAATAAAATTGCCCGCCCCGCGGATCAATTCATTCAAATCCTGCAGCGTTGCGTAAGGTACGCTCGGCGAGGTGAAATTCGAGATTTCACGAGTGATATTTCCTATCCTTCGTGTCTGCTCGATGATCAGACCGGGATTACACTGCGTGCCCTTGCTCTCGCAGCAGTTCTCTTTCGCATCGGCAATGTTTTGCGCCACGATCAAAATTGTCTCGAGCGGATTGCCGACCTCGTGCGCGATGCCAGCGGCAAGGGATTTCACCGTGGTCATCTTCTCCTCGTGAAAATAGCGCTGACGGCTGATCGCGAGATCCTTTTCACGCTTCTTCAGCGTACTCGCCATGCGATTCATCGCATCGATCAGATCGCCCACCTCGTCGCCGCGGTTGACCGGAAGCGGATTTGAATAATTACCGACCTCAACCTCGCGGGCGCGGGCATTCAAGGCGCGGATGTCCGACCTCAGGCGGGTGAAAAAATAGATCACGAATGCGCCGAATCCAGCCAAGGCAACAATACTGACGGCGGCGGAAGTGAGCATTACGACGATCATATAGCTTTGGTGCTGGTCCGCGAGCGTGCTCCGCTCTTGCGCCACGCCTTCAATGATTCTGTCCAGATTGGTGCCCTCATGGTGGATTTTCATTCCCAACCTGAGGACATTTGCCCGCACGTCGCCATCGGAGAGCATCGCGATAGCGGTAGCTATCTCCTTCAGGCGCGCATCCAGCTCGGGATTGAGCTTCACTATCGCATCCGAATTACGCTCAATTTCCGCGAATTGAGACGCGATGACTGGAACACTGACTCGCAGGTCAGTCAATTGGAGGGCATGGTCAACCTCCCGATCGACGCGAAACAGGACGGTGGCGATGTGATATAGCTGGCTTTCCGACTTCTGTTTGTTCTCCAACTGGGCATAGTGTTCGAGCATTTTTTCCCGCTGGCTGGAAATAAAAACTCCGTAGACCAGGACGAGGAGGATCCCGACAGACACCAGGATGATCCCCTGGATGCGCAGGTCGAGGCGTCGAGGCGCACGTTGATCCGCGACCGGTTCGGCAGGGTCGGCTGTTATTGAAGAGGTCATGATCGTCTCGCCGGCGCGCTATGGCGGCTCCACAATGCCGAACCACGTACGCAATGCAACGCGTATTGCTTCACCGCAATCCCTGTTGAGCTTTGGAATGGCAAACCGGGTAGTCCGGCGTTCGCGCTGTTGGCATGTCGGCGTCCAACGGTGGCACGGATAGCACCGCCAAAGACCCAGGCGCTTCGAGCGATCGTCGTAAACCTAGCGAACCATGCCTTGGATCTGGACATCGACATCCTGGCCTCCTACAGTGGCGCGAACCGGGGGGGAGATCAAGTCCCCGCTCTGGGTAGTGACGCTGCCTGATTTGGAGATGCGTGCCCCGATGTCGACCAGCTTGAACTTGGATATTTTCGTCTCAGGACTAGTCGCCATCGTGTCATCAAGAGTGAAGTCCACCGGCAAGTCCTTAACTTGGCGCTTGATGACCGCGAGTGGAATTGTCGGGCCATTCACGGCGCGCGCGAAAATGAATACCGTATCTGTTGGCGAGGCCTTGGCAGCCAAGTCGGCGACCAACCTCACCCTTCCCTTGACCGTCACCCCCGCACGTACCATTGCACGCTCGTGCGCCGCCGGTACCTGAGTACTCTTGCCCGGGCCTGTGTTCGCCACAGGCGGCGTCCCTTTGGGCTCCACGCGCAGGCGGGCATCGGCAATGTTTGCTTTGACCGTACCGGCCATCTCCGATTCCGGTGCCAATTGCGCAAGTAGTAGCTGCCAGACTGCGACTGCCTGTCCGTAGTCTCCGGCGTTGAAGTCTGCGCTGCCAGCCAATGCAAGGGCTTTCACATTTTTCGGATCAATGATCAGCGCGCGCTGGATCAACGCAGTCGGCCTCCCATCGAATCGTTTGCCCTGGGCCATCGCCAGCGTATCGGCATAATCTGCCAGCAATTGCGCATCGCTCGGGTTCAGCGCCTCCGCTTTGGCGAAGGCGGCAACGCCATCGTCAAATTGCTTGAGCGAGCTGTATGAGCGTCCCAGCATGGCCCAGCCGTCGGCGTCCTGCGGATTATCTTTCAGGCGCGCCGCCAGTCGTGTCACCATGACTTGCATTTGTTCCTGCGTCGCCGGATGCGCAGCGTCCGCACTCTTTACCTCCTTCGCGGGTGCCTTGGCCATCAGGAATTGCGGCTTGCCGATCAGGAAGTACCATCCGGTCGCAAATAGCACCACCAGCAGGCCAATGGTCACCGGCATGACAAGCCAGCGAGGGTCGCGGGTTGCAACTAGCGCGCGCGGCGCAGATCCGTCTTCGGTTTCCATTACCACTCTTTTCTCCAGTTCCAGCTTGCTTCGTTCATATTGTTCAGGCGTCAGAGCCCCATTGGCCAGACCGGCATCGAGTTCCGTCAACTGCTGATTCAAAATGCGGATCAGCGCGAGTTTCTCGGCGGCCGAGTGTGCTCGGCCGTGAGTGCGAAACAAAGGAGGCAAAACGAACTCCTATAGTGAAGTAATGTATCAACAAAAACGCGGGCTAACGCAACACACCTGCCCGCGAGCGAGATGTTGATGCCAATGCCACTTCTTTTACTACTCTGCAACGTAGAGATTATGGTTGGCATCCAAAGCTTTCCCCACAGGAAAGCCAAGCAATACTTTCTTGGCGATCTGGTGGCAACGGCAAACCGGCTTGCAGCCTTTGGTGATTCGCTTTGTCGACCGAGGAACTATTCTTAGAGTAAAGCTTATCCACGTGCGCGCGCGGCCGTTTGATGTGGATCAAACGGCACGCAACAATAGACGAGGGAGTGGCGAGATCGAAGGCAGCTCCGCTCGAAAAGAATGATTGATGTTGCCCCTTTCTCCTGCCGTTTCGGATACTATTTTTGTTGGCAGTGAATGTTCGCTGCAAATCTCGGAGCAACCAAGGGGTCGGCAGTGGAAGCAGGAAGAGAGCACCAACTCATTGCGTTGTTGTTCACAGCAGCAATGCTGTTGGCAATGCCAATCGCAGCTCAACCCCCCCGGTACTTCCATTCAAGGACGGGGAAAGGTCATTTACGAACAGAATTGCGCCGTCTGCCACGGCAAGAACGGTCGTGCGGACACACCAGTGAGTCAACTCCTCACCCCGCATTCGCGCGACTTCACGGACCGCATCGATATGGGACGTCTAAGCGTCGACCGCCTGTACCGGGCGATCAAGGAAGGCAGGCCGGGAACCGCGATGGCAGCATGGAGTCAGGTACTGACCAAGTTGGAAATTGGTGATGTCATCGATTACGTGCAAAGCTTTGCGTCGGCGGGAACTGCGGTCGCGCTTTCGCCTCAAAAATTGAGCGTCGAAAGCGGGTGTCGGATCTATGCAAATGACTGCGCCTCCTGCCGTGGTGAAAGCGGAAAGGCGAACACGGGCGCGGCTGCAGTTCTCAAGCCCCCTCCCAGTAACTTCGCGGATCCGGTCAAGATCGCGCGACTGGTCGACGGTCGTCTTTCCGTTGCAACCGTTTGCTGCAAGTCAGGAACGGCGATTGGAGGGTGGGGAGCGTTGCTGTCTCACACGGAAATCATTTCCTGGATGCGCTGAATTCACGGAACGGCCATGGCACTGTGGGAAGGCTTGTTGAACGAGGGCGACGTGCCACGGGTTATCGTGTTCGTCCGCCAGAGACCTCACGATAAGCTGGCAAGTGTGAGGCATTGATGTCGTGCATCGCTGAATCAATTTACAACTGGAACACCCTAGGACCGGGCGCTATTTTCCCGCCGTTCGCGAGGCGGCACGCTCCATCAATGTCTCGAAAATTCTGCGGGCAGTCCGACCGTGACCGAATGAACCGTCGGTGACCGCATTTTAGTCGCGACTAAATTCAAACCTCGTTTCCGCAGGCTGTGATGCGTCCGGGCGCTGGACCGTCACGCTAATGACATAACGCCCCTTGGTTGGCAACTCAAAAAAGCTGCCGTAGCTGATTCCCCTGTTTATCGCCATTAGATCGAGGGTCTTGGACTCACCGCGCAGCGCCGGATCCTCCACCCTCGCTACCACTTGCGCGTTGGTGACCAAGGCCTCGCTGGTTCGGTCGCGTAACGTGACATTGACATAGTAATAGCCCGCACCGTCCGGAATGTCGGCAATGACAGCCACTCCCCGGTTCTTTTGTCCGGCGCGAATCGAATTCGCCGAAGCAATGCCGAAGAATATTTCCGTATTGCCGATGACCTTATGGTAAGGGTCAAGAGGTACAACAGGCTTTGCAATGGGTGCCAGCATTGTGGCGCTGGCCGGGTTGAACATGTAGGTAATCGCACCGCGCATCTCGTTGACGGTGATATCGGCCAAACCCCCGCGTACGGGCATTGGTCCGTGGCCATTGAATGCGGAGCGAACGATCTCATCCATGCCGCGCTTCAGGCGCTGAACCCAGGCATCGCGATCCCCGACCTTTGGTGCACCATTCTCACCGGTGAGATGGCATTTGCCGCACTGCACCCGCACTATGTTTTGACCGGTGCGCTCGGTGGATGCGCCTGCTTTTGCCACAGGTGCAGTTTTGCCGACGGGCTCGATCCATTTTCCGCCAGACTGGTTGACCATGTAAGTGATGGCGCGGCTGATTTCGATATCGCTGGCGTCCGCGCTACCGCCGTGCGCTGGCATTTTGCGAACACCGGCAAGCGCACTTTGCGTAAGGCTGGACAAACCGCGCGAGGCAAGTTTCGCCCATGCTTGCTTGTCACCAATTTTGGGAGCCCCTTCCTTACCTGTGGCATGGCATGCGCGGCAAGTGTGCTGAACGACTTCCTTGCCACTGCGATCAGTTACGTCAGCTGTTGCAAAGGTCGGCGCTATCGCCGCCGCAAGAGATGCGGCACCCGCCATCAATATGATGAAACGACAATTCCTGTTGGATGAACCATGTGCTGCTGTATTTGGAGGGTTCTTCATGAACGTTTCTTTTCGGTGGAGTGACAGGGGGCGGGGCGGGCGCAGAAGATTTCGGCGAGATTACCGACTTCCACTATGCCGTGCTTGCGCCATTGAATACTCTGGCGCGGTTTTTTTCATTCGTTTTGACTCTCATCAACTGCACGCTAGAAAAAGTGTAATTATCGATTCGCCCTATCTCCTGACATGGTCGCTGGCAAATCCGCTCACCCGCTTTCCGGAAGGCCGACGGCACAGACCCAAATTCCAGCGCGTTTGTGCGTCATTTGAGCGGGCTCAAAAAAGCCGAAAGGACATCACAGATTAGTTAGTCATAGTCTATCATATGACCGTCAGCCGCAGACGCAGCGTTTAGGATTCCTATCGCGGGCGGATTCAGGGGCACTGGCCACCCAGATGAATATCCTTATTATTTATTCGACAACAGATGGGCACACCCTGCAGATTTGTCAACGTCTGCAGGCGAAGCTGGAATTGCCGGAGCATTGCGTCACGATGGTGGCGTTGGCGGACAGCGCGAGCCTTGACCTGCGGTCGTTCGACAAGATTGTGGTCGGTGCCAGCATTCGCTATGGTAAGCACCGCCCCGAACTAGTCGAGTTCCTGCAACAGAACGAACCGACGCTAAGTACCCGGTCGAACGCATTGTTCACGGTCAACCTCGTTGCCCGCAAGCCGGAGAAAAACCAGCCCGACACCAATCCCTACATGGTCAAATTGCTCAAGCAGCTATCGTGGCGACCGGGGAGGCTCGCTGTATTTGCTGGAAAAATCGACTACCCCCGCTACGGGTTTTTCGACCGGCAAATCATTCGCTTCATCATGTGGGTGACCCGCGGCCCCACGGGCCGCCGGGATGTGGTTGACTTTACCGATTGGGCGCAGGTGGACATTTTCGCCGAAGTGATTTGCCGCATGTAGCTATATTCCCGCCCTGAATGCCGCTTTACTTGGGCCAAGAATCTATGCAATGAAAAATTCGGCTGAAGTTGCTACCGCCGCCTGGCGAGCTCGCGGTTGCGCGACAAACACATGGCTTGAGATCGGGATTCCTGTTTCGGTCTACAACTTGATCTGCTGTAGCAGTTTGAGCGCGCGCATCAGCCTACTGACGTTGCGCCATCCTCACGCTGCGAAACCGGCAGCGGTGTCTTTGAAAACCACATCTGATACACGGACACACCCCACATGAAGGCGAAGCATGCCCCCATTGCTGCACCAGCGCCCATCGTTATCCATGCGAACGGATGATAGAGTTTGATCAAGTACCAGGAAAAGATGTCGGTGACGAGGAACAGATAAGGCGCGGCGATAATCGCACATTTGAGCCATACCGGGCGCATGTAGGCATGGCCGAAGATGGTACCGACCAGGAAGAAAATGAAGGTCAGTCCGAACAGGTGTATGTGAGATATGCGAACCAGCGTGAAAATATCAGTGCCCTTGTCCTGCTCGGTCACCTTCTTCAGATTGTCGAATCCGCCCAGATTCGGAAGATGCGGATTGCTCCCGTCGTGGCAAGTCATGCAGCGCTTGTCAACGGTCGCCCTGATGTCCGATTCGTACTTGGCCTTGTCGGCACCCGCTTGCACCCAGCCGACTAGCGCCTTGGACTCCTCTGCGGGCAGCATGCTGGACATCGGTCCGCGCAAAGCCGATTCGAGACGCGAACCCTTTCCGCTGCCAGTGTAGCCGACCACGACATCGTTGTACGACATCATCATCGGATTTCCGCCGGCACGACCCGCGTAGGTATGAAACAGGTAGATCAGCGCGAACAGGTAGCCCAGTCCCAGCACCAGCAACGCCGACGTGTAGAGCACGCGCACGCTGTATGGCAGCTCGGAAAAATGGAGATAATGCCGATGCAGATTGATGTCATTCATAAGTGTTTCCAATGATCTTTCGAGGAAAAGCAGGTTGTCACGATGGGACCCTTGCGGCTTCACGGCTCAACGAGCGATCGGGCTGCGCAAGGTTGAAAGTACGGCTCCGCTCATTTGGCGGGCACCGGCACGTAGAGAACGGCGCGCGACTTCTGGCGGGCGTAGTATCCGGCGAGACCGGCAATGTCTTCCTCGCTCAGCACCGCCGACATGGCTGCCATCTGCGGACTCTTGCGTGCGCCGGACCTGTAGGCAAGCAGCACCCGTTCCAGGTAGTCGGCTCGCTGCGCGGCTAGCGCTGGCACGCGCAGGTCGGTGCTGTTGCCATTGACGCCGTGACAGCGATCGCAGCGCTGTGCCCACTCCGCCGTGCTCAGCGGCTTGATCACCTTTGGCGCCAACGGCGGCAGGACGGCGTAGTACGACGCGATGTTCTTGCTGGTGCTGTCGTCGAGGGAGGCAGCCAAGCCTTTCATCGCTTCGTCAGGACGCGTTCCGGCTTTGTAGGCGTGCAGCGCCGCCACGAAATACTGACTATCCTGGCCGGCAAGACTGGGTGCCGCCGGATTACTGCTGACACCTTGCTCGCCGTGACACGCAGCGCATGCCGCCGCCGCCGCTTTGCCGGCACCCTGGTCGCCGATGCCCGGCGTTTGTGCCGCAACGGGTTTTTGCAGCGCGTAGAAGAGTGCAATGTTCTTCATTTCCTGGTCGCTTAGCGCACCGACCAATGCCTTCATTATGTCGTTCTGACGCTGTCCGGTCTTGTAGGCGGCCATGGCGGCGACGAGATATGCTGGGCTTTGGCCGACCAAGTTGGGCATTCCAGCTATCTTGCTGACACCGGTATCGCCGTGGCAGGCGGCACAGCTTGCGGTGGCGGCCTTGCCAGCGCTCAGTGCGTCAACCTTGGCCGCAGGAGCCTTGGTCGCGCTCGGTTGCGCCGGATCGAGACTGGCGTAATAGGCGGTGACCGCAAGCAACGCTTCGTCGCTGACGAATTTGACCGCGCCATTCATGGAACTGTCTGCGCGCGCGCCTCCCTTGTACGCTCTCAACTCCGTCAAGAGGTAGGGCGCTCGCTGGCCAGCGAGATTGGGAATGCCTTTGATCGTGGAGATACCCTCTGCGCCATGACAACTCGCGCAGGATTTTTCCGCAACGCGCTTGCCTTCTGCCACTTCCAGAGGACCCGCGTACACAGCTCGAAGATCATCACCACCGTCGGTGCTCGACGGAGCGGCCGCACTGGGTGCACTCCCGACCGTCGCCGCGATCGCAAGCAACAACAGCGAAAAGGATAGGCAAAGCCCGGCGCTTCGTTTCATCAGCGTTTATCTCCATTAATGTTCATCAAAATTCTCCACACGATGCGCACATCATGCATTCCTCACCCAAACGGCTAATCGCGGTCAAATTCCGCCGCGAGCGCCAAGTTGGCTGTCGCCAGCATCGCAGTGCGCGCACGTCGGTATGAAAAGCCAGCCTGAATGTTAAAGGCAGGAGAGACCGCCATTCTGGCGGCCTCCCTGTATTGCTACATCATTTCGCTTGTGCCGGTAGTTCACGCAACAGAAGGCGCAAGCGGTGAGGATTTCCTTATTTTGTCAGGATCCATTCGGCCAACTCATGAAGCTCGGCGTCACTGATCTTGGCTGGCGGGAAGGCCATCATGGGCATTGAGCCAAATACGCCTTTGCTGCCCGCGCGCACATTCTTTTCCAGCGACGCGACCGCATCCGGTTCGGCTTTTCGCTTCAGCGCGATGTCTTTGTACGACGGGCCAACGAGCTTCTTGTCGACAGCATGACAGGAGACGCAACCGGCCTTCTTCATGACCTCCTGCGCCTTGGCGTCGTCGAGCGCTGCGTTGGCCGAAGCTGCGAAAAAAGCCATGCCACTTGCGGCACCTAGAGTAATAATCAAATTTTTCAAAACGAACTCCTATAGTGATGGGATGTGCCGACAAAAACGTGGGCTGGCAACACTCTATTCCGCGAAATCGAGCACAAGCAGCATACAAAACTTGCACTTTGCAGATCGTTCGAATGCACAAATCTTCCTGTTACAGCAAATCGGCTGCCAACCCGTTACAGTTGACCAGACGAACTGCGCAACTAGTCCCACACCCAGAGCATACCATCGCCCTCCCCTGGCGTTTTGATCTGGGTCAAACACACCAACGAAAAGATAGGGCGCAGCCAGGTTGAACCGAAATTTCCCATTAGGGAAACGCCGATCAATTGAGTTTTTGCGCGGCCGACACTGGGAACGCAAAAGCGTCAGCATCCAACCACGTTTCGGCGTTTAATTTTTAGTCAAATGCG
>JAYUFR010000205.1:0-4103 GCA_043738625.1 Sterolibacteriaceae bacterium | reverse complement strand
CTCGAAGGCCCCACCGGTCTGGTGGACATGGTCAGTACGCATTTCAGTGCTGACCTGTCGCCCTACATTGACGACGACAGTCCGCTGATTCGCTGGTTCATCAATCCCGAAGGTGGTGGCTCCTGGGGCAGCGGCGCCATCGTGCCGATGGGACCCAACAGTTATGACCGGCACTCGAAGGAGTGGGTGGTGCACTTCGCATTCCGGCCCGATGATCCCGACTTCGACGAAGCCGCTGTGGTCCCCCGCATGCGCGAGTTGTTCAAGCTGCCGAATCTGCAACTGGAAGTTCATAAGGTTAGCCACTGGATCGTCGAAGCGGTGCTGGCCGATAAATATCGCGGCGGTCGTGCGGTGGTCATTGGCGATGCTGCGCATCGTCATCCGCCGACTACGGGGCTTGGCCTTAACTCCGGTATCCAGGATGCGCATAGTCTGGCCTGGAAGCTGGCGGCTTTGGTGCGTGGGCAGGCAACCGAAAAACTGCTGGACTCTTACGAGGCCGAACGACGTCCGGTCGCCGCGCGCAATACACGCTGGGCTTTGTTCACCTTCATGAACCACTTTGTGATCGATGCTGGCTTGGGCATGATTCCCGGTGCGCCACCGGCGGCCAACGCGGCCGCATTCGCCACGCTGTTGTCCGATTCGGAGGAGGGCGAGACTGCGCGTGCGCGTGCGCATGAAGTCATTCAGACCCAACGCACCGAATTCACCGCACACGATCTGGAGATTGGTTTCCATTACACCAGTGGAGCCATCATAAGCGATGGTACGCCGCCGCCGCCGCGGGCGCCGATGGGCGATATCTATCACCCGACCACGCGTCCCGGCCACCGCTTGCCACACGCATGGCTGGAATTCGAAGGCAAGAAGGTTTCGACGCACGATTTGTGCGGCCGAGGCCGCTTCGTATTATTCACCGGACCCAAGGGCCAGGCCTGGAAGCAGGCGGCAACCGCCGCTGCCAAACGCTTTGGAGTCGAGATACAAAGCCATGTTGTTGGCAATGGCGGTGACTGTGCCGACCCGACCGGGGTTTGGGAAAAATTGCGCCAGATTGGCGACGACGGTGCGATTCTGGTTCGGCCGGATGCCCACGTGGGCTGGCGTGTTCAAGTGATGCCCAGCAATCCGGGGCAGGCACTCGAATCAACGCTTGGCGCGATACTTGGTCACTCAGCGTGATGGGAAATCTGACAGGAACGGTGGCATTGGTGACCGGCGCGGGTTCCGGCATCGGCCGTGCACCAGTAGAGCTCATGGCAGCGCCACAATAATTTGATATATTGACAAGACAAATATCAACCAAGGAGAAAATCGGTGAGCAATGAAGCCAACAAGCAGGTGGTGCAAAAGCTGTTTGAATGCATCTCTGCCAACAATGGGGATGGCGCGGTGGGCACTCTGACCGACGACTGCATCTGGACCGTTCCCGGCAGACCGGAAAGACTCGCCCTGGCAGGGCCAATGGACAAGAAAGCCATCACGGCGCTGTTTACCACCATCGGTGGCGCCATGCCGACCGGCCTCAAAATCAAGGCCAAAAGTTTTATTTGCGAAGGCGACTGGGTCGCGGTTGAGGCCACTTCAAGCGGACAGGTTGTCAACGGTCGAACCTATCAGAACCAGTACCATTTCGCGATGAAGATTCGCGACGGCAAGATCGCTCAGGTGAATGAGTACTGCGATACGCTGAACATCAAGGAAGTACTGATCGACCCCTGATCGGGCCTGCAAATGAAACGGCCCCGCCTGGTGGGTGGGGCCGCGAGATTGCCGGATGATTGCCCGGCAATCGTGGGAGCGCGGTTCGGCAGGCGCGCTGCGAACCGCGGAATGATCAGACGCTGACAGTATCTGCAACGTCCTTGTACTCCGAGATCTGATCGAAATTCATGTAGCGATAGATATTGGCGCCGTCCTCGTTGATGACGCCCATGTCGACGTGGTATTCCTCAACGGTTGGAATGCGGCCCAGCTTGGAGGCGATTGCCGCCAGCTCGGCCGAGGCCAGATACACGTTGCTGTTCTTGCCCAGACGATTGGGGAAGTTGCGCGTGCTGGTGGAGACCACCGTGGCACCTTCTTTCACCTGCGCCTGGTTGCCCATGCACAGGCTGCAGCCGGGCATTTCCATGCGCGCACCAGCGCTGCCGAACACGCCGTAATGGCCTTCCTTGGTCAGCTCGGAGGCATCCATCTTGGTTGGCGGCGCGACCCACAGTTTGACCGGGATGTCGCGCTTGCCTTCAAGCAATTTGGACGCAGCGCGAAAATGGCCGATGTTGGTCATGCACGAACCGATGAAGACTTCATCGATCCTGGTGCCTTGCACTTCGCTCAGTACCTTGGCATCGTCCGGATCGTTGGGGCAGCACAGCACCGGTTCCTTCAGGTCGTTGAGGTCAATCTCGATCACGGCGGCGTACTCCGCATCCGCATCGGCCTTGAGCAGTTGTGGATTGGCGAGCCAGGCTTGCATGCTCTTGATGCGGCGCTCCAGCGTGCGCTTGTCAGCGTAGCCATCGGCGATCATGTTCTTCATCAGCACGATGTTCGAGTTCATGTACTCGATGATCGGTTCCTTGTTCAGGTACACCGTGCAACCGGAAGCGCTGCGCTCGGCAGAGGCATCGCTCAGTTCAAACGCTTGCTCAACCTTGAGATCGGGCAGACCTTCGATTTCAAGGATGCGACCGGAGAATGCGTTGACTTTGCCGGATTTGGCCACGGTCAACAGACCCGCCTTGATGGCGTAAAGCGGAATGGCGTGGACCAGATCGCGCAGCGTGATGCCGGGCTGCATCTTGCCCGTGAAGCGCACCAGCACGCTTTCCGGCATGTCCAGCGGCATGACGCCGGTGGCGGCAGCGAAGGCGACCAGGCCGGAACCAGCGGGGAAGGAAATGCCGATCGGGAAGCGGGTGTGGCTGTCGCCGCCGGTGCCGACGGTATCCGGCAGCAACAGACGGTTGAGCCAGCTGTGGATGACGCCGTCGCCGGGGCGCAGCGCGACGCCGCCACGATTGCTGATGAAGGCGGGCAGGTCGTGGTGCATCTTCACATCGACTGGTTTCGGATAGGCGGCGGTGTGGCAGAAGCTCTGCATCACGAGGTCGGCACTGAAACCCAGGCAGGCCAGATCCTTGAGCTCGTCACGCGTCATCGGGCCGGTGGTGTCCTGCGAGCCGACCGTGGTCATGCGCGGTTCGCAGTAGGTGCCGGGGCGAACGCCCTGGCCCTCGGGCAGACCGACGGCGCGGCCGACCATCTTTTGTGCCAGCGTGAAGCCAGCCTTGGTGGCGGCCGGTGCCTGCGGCAGACGGAATACGGTGGAGGCGGCAAGGCCAAGGAAGTCGCGCGCCTTGGCGGTGAGCGAGCGGCCGATGATGAGGTTGATGCGGCCGCCAGCGCGCACTTCGTCAAACAGCACGTCGCTCTTGAGTTTGAACTCGACTACGGTGGCGCCGTTCTTCACGATCTTGCCGTCGTAGGGCAGGATGTCGACGACATCACCCATCTCAAGTTTGGACACGTCGACTTCGATCGGCAGCGAACCGGAGTCTTCCTGCGTGTTGAAGAAAATTGGCGCGATCTTGCCGCCCAGTGTGACGCCGCCGAAGCGCTTGTTCGGCACGCAGGGAATGTCTTCGCCGGTAGCCCACACCACGCTGTTGGTGGCGCTCTTGCGGCTGGAGCCGGTGCCGACGACATCGCCCACGTAGGCGACGAGATGGCCCTTCTCTTTCAGGTCTTCGATGAACTGCATCGGGCCGCGTTTGCCGTCTTCTTCCGGCTTGAAAGCCGCACCTTCGCGGGTGTTCTTGAGCATGGCCAGGTAGTGCAGCGGAATGTCCGGCCGACTCCAGGCATCCGGGGCGGGCGACAGATCGTCGGTGTTGGTTTCACCGGGCACCTTGAATACGGTGACGGTGATCTTCTTCACCACTTCGGGCCGCGTGGTGAACCACTCGGCGTCGGCCCAACTCTGGATGACTTCCCTGGCTTTGGCATTGCCGGCCTTGGCTTTTTCGGCCACGTCGTGGAAGAAGTCGAACATCAACAATGTCTTCTTCAACGCGGCGGCTGCAACGCCAGCG
>JAYUFR010000204.1:0-12243 GCA_043738625.1 Sterolibacteriaceae bacterium | reverse complement strand
GGAAAGCCCTGCTTTTCCAACCCCTGAATGCCGGCCAGAATGCCGGGGTATTTCGCCAGCACTTCGGGCGGCACGTCAGGCAGTGCAATTTCACCTTCCAGAATTTCGCGCTTTACCGCCCGTTCGAAAATTTCCGACAGGCATTGCACCTGCGCTTCGGCCAGCGTATTACCGGCACTCATGCCATTGCTGAGGAACAGGTTGTCGATCAGGTTGGACGGGAAATACACCACCGCGCCGTCCGACTGGCGCACATACGGCAGCGAACAAATGCCGCGCTCAACATTGCCGGAGTTGGTGTCGACTAGATGCGAGCCACGTAACTCGCCATCGGGGTTGTAAATCTGCATACAGTATTCGTCGAGAATTCCAGCCGGCAGCGCATCTTTACGGCCGGGCTTGAACCAGCGCTCGTCCGGGTAATGCACGAACGCCGCATTGGCAATGTCTTCGCCCCAGAACTGATCGTTGTAGAAGTGATTGCAGTTCAGTCGCTCGATAAATTCGCCCAACGCCGACGCCAACGCGCTTTCTTTGTTCGCTCCCTTGCCGTTGGTAAAACATATCGGCGAGTGCGCATCGCGGATATGCAGCGACCACACGTTGGGAACAAGATTGCGCCACGAAGCGATTTCAATCTTGATGCCCAAGCCCGCCAAAACCCCCGACATATTGGCGATGGTTTGCTCCAATGGCAGATCTTTGCCTGCAATATAGGTACTCACTTCCGAAGCTGGATTTAGCATCAGCAATGACTGAGCATCGGCATCCAGATTTTCCACTTCCTCAACCACAAAGTCGGGCCCTGCTTGCACCGCCCGCTTTACCGTACAACGGTCGATGGAACGCAAAATGCCCTGGCGGTCTTTGGCGGATATGTCCGCCGGCAACTCGACCTGTATCTTGAAAGTCTGCTTGTAGCGGTTTTCCGGATCAACAATATTGTTGTGCGACAGGCGGATGTTGTCGGTGGGAATATCGCGAGTTTCGCAGTACAACTTCACAAAGTAAGCCGCACACAAAGCCGATGAAGCCAGAAAGTAATCGAACGGACCAGGCGCCGAGCCATCGCCCTTGTACCGGATAGGCTGATCGGCGATTACCGTGAAGTCATCGAACTTGGCTTCAAGACGAAGCTTGTCGAGAAAGTTGACCTTAATTTCCATGCGGGAATCCCAAAATAGCGTTCAAAACGAATTGGCCGCTATTATCGGATTTCCCCAAGGAAAAAACCGTCCTTCTCAGCAGGTCGAGAAGGGTACGTTAGTAGCTGAGTCTGCTTCTCGGCCCATGCAGCCGTTCAAGTGTTCTGGCAAGCCGGCGGCATTCGGCCAAGTGTGGACGTTCACGACCCGTGGATGGGCGAAGTGACTTCAACGCATTACCCGCTCTTACGTCTCTTCGAACGAAGAGGAGTGGCAGGAAATATCCCAGCGAGGCTGGCCGCCTGCAGCAAGAGTGAGTCGGAAACGCTCGGGCGCTTCAGAACGACGCTCTGCCAGCCCGACGGCCGGGCCGTCGCGTACGGCGACGGCGCGATTGAGTGCGATGACGGGCGAAGGTTCGATGCGCGCCAGTACGTCGTAGAGGCCGACGATTTGCGCCCAGTCGGTGGCGGCCGCGCTGGGCGCCTCGGCATGCACGGCGGAGATCGCGGCCTGCAGTGCATAAGGTCCGGCACGGCGCTGGCCGAGCGCGCGTTCCACCAATGCCGTGCCTTCCTCGATCAACGCCTGATCCCAGCGCGTGCGATCCTGTTCGTCGAGCAGTACCAGTTCGCCGCTGGCGGAGACGCGCGCCGGGCGGCGCGATTCATGCAGCAGGATCAGCGCCAGCAGGTCCATCGCTTCGGGCTCGGGCAACATCTCCACCACCAGGCAACCAAGGCGGATCGCTTCGGCGCTGAGATCGTGGCGCGTCAGCGCCGCGCCGGAGCTGGCGTTGTAGCCTTCGTTGAAGACGAGGTAGATCACGCGCAGCACGGTGTCGAGGCGCGCGGGCAGTTCGTTTTTTTTCGGCACCTGGTAGGGAATGCGCGCGTCGCGGATCTTGGCCTTGGCGCGCACGATGCGCTGCGCCAGCGTCGCCGGCGCAGTGAGGAAGGCGCTGGCGATTTCCTCGATGGTGAGACCGCAGACTTCGCGCAGCGTCAGCGCGACCTGCGTGTCGGGCGCGAGCGCCGGGTGGCAGCAGGTGAACACGAGGCGCAGCCGGTCGTCTTCGAGCGTTTCCTGTTCTTCCCAGCCCGGCGCGAGTCGGTGCGGTAGACCTCTTCCACCATCTTGCGCACGCTTGCGGCAGCCTTGTCGTTCATCGTCAGCACTTCTGCAATCACAATAGTTCAGGCAGGTTCAGACTTGGATGACGTTGCGCGTTATCCGAAAGTACCAATGCCCTTGGCCATCAGGGCGGCGCAGAGCAGGATCAGCACCACACCGGTCAACTCAAGACGGATGAATGTCCGAATCAACCGCACCTTTGATGTATCCGGTGTCGGGATCCGATCCTGTTTCAGGAGCTTGCGCCATGACAGGAATTCAAGCGTCGGATAAATCGACACCAGCCCGATGAGCGCAAACAGCGACAGCTTGGCGATGAACGGAATGCTGTGGAAGTAGTAAGTCGCGCCCTTCTCGAAGTAACAAACACGAATGAAGCCGACCACCAGCACGGTGCCCGCGCAGATGCCGTAAATCATGTCGGCGACCATCAGCTTGCGTGCGCTGGAAAGTGTCGGCGGGTCCCGCAGCAGCACCAGCTCGATGGCCAGTGTCGTGACCAGGGCAAAAGCCGCTACATGGTGCATAAAGGAAAACAGTGCGTTCGTCACCAGAGCGTCTCCTGTCAAGGTTGCGCAAGCGGTTATTTTGTAGCATTCGAACGTCAGGCGTACTATAAAGGCAAGAGACGCTCTGGTTGAACATCGCTGATAGAGGAGACGATCATGACGGATACACACTGGACGATCAAGGCGCGGGAGTTCACCAACTGCAACTGCGCCTACGGTTGCCCCTGCCAGTTCAACGCCTTGCCGACACATGGACACTGTCAGGCGGTGGTGGGGATGGAGATCGATCGAGGCCATCACGGCCACACCAAGCTGGATGGCCTTCGCTTCGCCGGTATTTTTTCCTGGCCGGGTGCCATCCATGAGGGCAAGGGCCAAGTGGTCGTCATCATCGAAGAAAGAGCGACGCCAGCCCAGCGCGACGCGCTGCTGCGCATCCTCAGCGGCCTGGACACCGAACCTGGCGCGACGATTTTTCAGGTGTTCTCGACCACGCTGGAAAAAGTTCACGATCCGGTGTTTGCTCCCATCGACTTCGAGGTCGACATCGACGCGCGCAAGGCCCGCCTGATGGTGCCCGGCCTGATCGAAGGTCGCGGCGAACCCATTTTGAATTCGGTGACGGGCGTCGAGCACCGCGCCCGCATCGACATCCCGGACGGGTTCGAATATTCGATTGCCGAAATGGGGCGCGGCTGGACAAAAACAGCGGGGGCCATCCCGCTGAATCTCTCCGACAGTTACGGGCAATTCGCCCACGTCAATCTTTGCGAGAGTGGCATTGTGCGCTAGAGCCACTTGGCGCGCATGTCTGGCGGGATGCGCATGTCCGGCGGGATACTTGAGGCGACGTTAAGGCGCGACCGTTATATTGTCGCGGCGGCGCTGCTGCTGATCACGGCGCTGTCGTGGGCTTACCTGCTGCAACTCGTTGCCGGCATGGACATGCCGGGCATGGATTCCGCCGCCATGGCCGCCATGATGGCGCCGCGGGCGTGGACGCCGGTCGACTTCGGCTTCATGCTGGTGATGTGGATCGTCATGATGGTCGGCATGATGACGCCCAGCGCCGCGCCGATGATCCTGCTCTATGCCCGCGTCGCCAGGCAGGCAATTGCACAGGGGCGGTCGTTCGCGGCAACCGGATGGTTCACCGCTGGTTATCTGCTGGCCTGGACCGGCTTCTCGCTGGTCGCCACCGCGCTGCAATGGCAGCTTGAGCGTCTGGCTCTGCTGTCGCCGATGATGACCAGCACCAGCAACCGCTTCAACGGTATCGTCCTCATCGCCATCGGCGTCTATCAATGGACGCCGTGGAAGTACGCCTGCCTCGCCGCGTGCCAATCGCCGCTGTCCTTCATCCAGCGCCACGGCGGCTTTCGCCGCGAAGCCTCGCGATCATTGCGCCTGGGCTTGCTGCACGGCGCCTATTGCGTCGCCTGTTGTTGGGCGCTGATGGCGCTGCTGTTTGTCGGTGGCGTGATGAATGTTTTGTGGATCGCCGCCATCGCCGTGCTGGTGCTGCTGGAAAAGACGGTGCCGGTCGGCCGATTCGTTCCGCGTTTGATCGGTTGTTCCTGCGTTGTGGCAGGAACGTGGCTGGTGGTCTATGCCTAGACCACGTCTCCCGTTTCACGATCTGCTCCACTTACTGTCTGGCGAGTTCGAACGATAGATATCTCCCGTTGTTTGACGCAGTTGTGTCTGTTCGCTGTCGTACAGAAATAGAACATGCCTTTAGGCAGAATGTTTTAACAGACGGAGGGTGCCCGAGAATCTGAATTGTCCATCAGGAGGGTAATCCGTGGTCATTCGGTCATTGGTCATGTCAATTATTTTGCAGGAAAACCCATGAATAAACGCAAAACTGTATTGACCCTTGCCGCTATGGTTGCTTTGGGAAGTGCTCTCGGAGCCGGCACGGTCGCCGCTGTCACTTTAGACGTGGATGGCAATGTCGGCGTCAATGGCAGTCTCGACAGGAGCGCTGGGGGCGTGCACGGCGACGTGGGCGCGGGTGTAAATGCGCCGATACCTTCCATCAATCGTGCCCCCGCTGAAAGTCAGGCCTTGCCATTGAGCGACGTCGATAACGGCGTGGATCGGGCGACAGAACCTACTCGCCAGAAAACGGCCAAAAAAGCGCGCCGGCTCAAGTCTGGCAAGCAGCTCAAATCGCAAACGGAATTGGATAGCGACGACTCGGTTTCCCACAAATAATGCGTTTTCAGAAACTGAAGTGTCAGCTATTTGCGACGCAAGAGTGTTGATCGGGATTGTGCAATTGGTCTACACCCGGAATTCCCAATTCCTTGAATGGCGGTATTGGAATTGCATATGCAAACCATGATTGCGTTGTCATGAACATCTCAATTACTTCGGAGGAAAAGCCGTGAACAAATACAAATCTGTTTTAACTGCCGCAACCCTGCTGTCTTTGGGAGTCACACTTGTAATCGGAACAACCGCCTTCGCCGCCGATTCAGGGGAGGTGGGCAATGTTCGTGCCGCTGCTGGCGTCAATGCAGGTGTCGACAGGGGTACAGGCGCCGTTGGTGCTGGAGCGGGGATGCATGACAATGTAAGCGCCGGCGCGAATGCACCCATGCCTTCTGTTAATGGCGACGCTACAGTCAACAGCGAGGTAGTACCTTCTACCGCTGCGGATCGCGCAACTGAGCATGCGCATCAGAAAGCCGCCCTGAAGGAGATCAAACGCAAAAAGAAGCTCAAAAAGCCGCATGATGCCGATGGCTCGAATTACAACGACAAGTAAAAACATTTCAGGGTAATAACAACCGCGCTGACCCATCATCATGGGCCAGCGCGGCATTTCTCGTCGCGTGTCGAAAAGATCCGCTGATGGCGGTCAGGCTTCCAGTTGTGCTTCAGCGTGATCACGGCGTTCAATACCTTCGATACCGGCAACCCTGCTTGGCCTTGTTGGCGGCGGTTTCGAATGCCTGCTGGCTGGCGTCGGGAATTTCGCTACCAGATTCAGATGCACTGCCGTGATCGAGAATCCGCCATCGCTTTTTTCAGCGTTACGGTGGTATCGGTCTGGATGCTTTCGGCCGTCATGCCGGCCTCGCCCGGTTGCGCCAGGAGCGCCATTGAAAAGCAGCTGGCATGGACAGCGGCGATCAACTCCTCGGGGTGGGTGCCCGGCTCGTTTTCGAAACGGTGGCGAAACCGTAGCGCGCGTTTGAGCGCACGCCGCTCCGGGTGCTGATGCGGCCTTTGCCATCCTTGAGACCACCCTTCCACAGGGCTGATGCGCCGCGTTTCATGGTGTGTTCCCTGGTGATTGGATTTGCCCAGTCTAGACCCGCATCGTGCGCGAACGAATCCCTCAATTCGGACCCGGCCACTCTGGAAGTTCGAGAATCCATCCCCATATCGCCACTGAGCGCGACTGTTTTTAATAACCCTTTACAAAGAGAGCCCATTCATGAATCCGCATGAACCGACTGACTGGACAGTGGCCGAAGCCCCACAGATGCTGGAAGACGGCACGCCTTCACGCGCTGCGAAGGGTGCATTCGCCCCTGCCTGCGATGCGCGCAAATCACGGCCTCTGCCAGAAGATGCGGTGGTCATCCTGCCGGTACGCAACATGGTGCTGTTTCCCGGCGCCGTGGTGCCGCTCGCCCTCGGCCGCGCGCGTTCGCGTGCCGCGGCGGAGCAGGCCGCCCGCGCCAAGCGTCCGCTCGGCGTACTGTTGCAGCGCGAAGGCGGTGCGCATGAGCCAAATGAAGAGCCCGGTCCCGACGACCTGCACTGGGTCGGCACCACCGCCGACGTGGTGCGTTCCGTCACTGCACCCGGTGGTACCCAGCACATCATTTGCCAGGGTGTGGAGCGTTTTCGCGTGCTCGAATTCGTCGATGGCTACGACTTCCTCGTCGCCCGCGTGCAACGCATCGAAGACAGTGCGCAGGTCGACAAGGAAATCGAAGCGCGGGCGTTGATGCTCAAGCAGCGCGCCATCGAAATCCTCCACTTGCTGCCACAGGAAATGCCCCAGGAAGTGCTCAACAGCCTGCAATCCATCGAGTCGCCATCACAACTGGCCGACCTGGTGGCCGCACTGGTGGATGTCAGCGTCGAAGAAAAGCAGTCGCTGCTCGAAGCATTCAATTTGCGTACCCGGCTTGATCGCCTGCTCGACATCCTGTCGCGCCGCGCCGAAGTGCTGCGCATCTCGCACGAGATCGACCAGCGCACCAAAAAATCGATTGGCGAAAAGGGCCGCGAGCACCTGTTGCGCGAGCAATTGCGCACCATTCAGAATGAGCTGGGTGAGGGTGGCGAGAGCGCGGCCGAACTCGAAGAAGTCGAAAAAGCCATCCGCGAGGCCGGCATGCCCGAAGACGTCGAGAAACAGGCGCTCAAGGAACTCAAGCGCCTGCAACGCATGCCCGAAGGTGCAGGCGAACAATCCATGGTGCGCACCTATCTCGACTGGCTCACCGAGTTGCCGTGGAAAAAACCTGAAGTTTTCGCGATCAACATCGCCGAAGCACGGCGCACGCTCGACCACGACCACCACGGCCTCGACAAGATCAAGAAGCGCATCCTCGAATACCTCGCCGTGCGCAAGCTCAACCCGGATGGCAAGGCGCCCATTCTCTGCTTCGTCGGCCCGCCCGGCGTCGGCAAGACCTCGCTCGGCCAGAGCATTGCGCGCGCCACCGGGCGCGAGTTCGTCCGCGTCAGCCTCGGCGGTGTGCATGACGAAGCCGAGATCCGCGGCCATCGCCGCACCTACATCGGTGCGCTGCCCGGCAACATCATCCAGGGCATGAAGAAAGCCGGCACCCGCAACGTGGTGATGATGCTCGACGAAGTCGACAAGCTCGGCGCTGGCGGCTTCCACGGCGACCCGTCATCGGCGCTGCTCGAAGTGCTCGATCCGGAGCAGAACGGCACCTTCCGCGACAACTATCTCGCGCTGCCCTACGACCTGTCGTCGGTGCTGTTCGTGTGTACGGCCAACGTGCTTGATACCATTCCCGGCCCGCTGCGCGACCGCATGGAAGTGATCCAGTTGCCCGGCTACACCGCGAACGAGAAACTGAAAATCGCGCAGGGCTACCTGCTCGAGCGCCAGCTCTCGCGCAACGGTTTGAAGGTGGAGCACTGCGAGATCACCGAAGCCGCGCTGGTCAGCATCATCGAGGACTACACGCGCGAAGCCGGCGTGCGCAACCTTGAACGCGAAATCGGCTCGGTATGCCGTAACGTCGCGCTGCGCATCGCCGAAGTTTCCAACGAAGTTTCCAATGAAGTTGCCAACGAGGGCAACGTGGAGCGCATCGTCGTCGATGCGGCCGACCTGGCCACCATCCTCGGTGCGCACCGCTTCGAAGCCGAGATCGCCATGCGTACTGCCGTGCCCGGTGTGGCCACCGGCCTCGCCTGGACGCCCGTGGGCGGCGACATCCTGTTCATCGAAGCCGCGCGCATGCCCGGCAGCGGCAAGCTCATCGTCACCGGCCAGCTCGGCGACGTGATGAAGGAAAGCGTGCAGGCCGCGCTGTCACTGGTGAAGGGCCGCGCTGTGGAGCTGGGTATCGATCCGGAACTGCTCGACAAGTCCGACATCCACATCCACGTGCCGGCCGGTGCTACGCCCAAGGATGGCCCCAGCGCAGGGGTCGCCATGTTCACCGCGCTTTCGTCACTGCTCACACAGCGCCCGCTACGCAGCGATGTCGCAATGACCGGCGAAATCAGCCTGCGCGGCCTCGTGCTGCCGATCGGCGGCGTGAAAGAGAAAGTGCTCGCTGCGCTGCGCGCCGGCATCAAGACCGTGATGCTGCCTGCCCGTAACCGCAGGGATCTGGAAGACATTCCGGCCGAAGCACGTGAGAAGCTCGAGTTCGTGTGGCTGGAGCATGTGGATGATGCGCTGAAGGTGGCCTTGTCTCAGGTTGCCACGCCTTAGCAGTGATCCTTGCAGCGTAAATTCTGCGCTGTAAGGATTCGCGGGCGTTCACGACTACCCACCACGCAAACAGTTTTGGACAGGAGGGACTCATGGTGAAGCGGAGGTCTTTTTTGAAAGTCAGTCTGGGCACATGGATGGCCGGTACGTTGTTCGGGAAATCGATGGCGGCCACGCTGCCCGCATCAAAATCAGGCGTGGATCTGTCGATTGAACAATTCTCCGCCGCCGGCAAGAGTGAAGGTGTGAAGCAACTCGCAAAGGTGGTAAAGAGCGATGCACAGTGGCGCGGCCAATTGTCCGCGTCGGCTTACGACGTAACACGCCATGCCGGAACCGAGCGGCCGTTCACCGGCGCCTATTGGAACAATCACGCCGATGGACTGTATCGCTGCATTTGCTGCGATACCGCACTGTTCGATTCGGCCACCAAGTTTGAATCGGGTACCGGCTGGCCCAGTTTCTGGCAGCCGATATCCGCGATGAATGTGGTGAAAAGCGAAGACGACAGCCTGGGCATGCAGCGCGATGAAATCACCTGCCACTTGTGCGATTCCCATCTGGGGCATGTATTCAGTGACGGACCGAAGCCCAGCGGATTGCGCTATTGCATGAACTCGGTGGCGCTGCGTTTCGTGGCGCGGGCCTGATCTGAACCAAAGCCAACAAAAATATTTCGGGAGACAAACATGCAATTCCCCAAAGTGCGAAGGACATCGCTGTTGATTTTCACGTTGTTGATCGGCGTCATCGGTGTCTTGTGCCAGCCATTTTTACAGGCGGCCGAGGCACCCAATGTCATTGCGTCGCCCACAGTCGACGCTCCGAAAGCCGCCGGGAGCTTGCAAACCGCCGTGTTGTCAGGCGGGTGTTTCTGGGGCGTGCAGGGCGTATTCGAACATGTGCGCGGTGTTCGCCGGGTCATCTCCGGTTATGCCGGTGGTGACATGGCCAGCGCGCAATATGAAACCGTCAGCTCCGGCACCACCGGGCACGCCGAGTCGGTACAAATCACCTATGACCCGGCAGAGGTTTCCTACGGTGAGTTGCTGCACGTGTTTTTTTCGGTAGCACACGATCCGACCCAGCTTAACCGGCAAGGGCCGGACAGCGGCACCCAATATCGCTCGGCAATCTTTTATTCGAGCGAGTCGCAAAAATCCGTCGCCCAGGCTTATATTTCCCAATTGAACCGCGCCCATGCATTTTCACGTGAGATTGTCACGCGCATCGATCCGCTCAAAGGCTTCTTTCCCGCGGAAAACTACCACCAGGACTTCCTGATCAACAATCCCCGGTATCCCTATATCGTGGCCAACGATCTGCCGAAGATCGAGAATCTGAAACGGATATTCCCCAACCAGTATCGCGATCAAGCGGTGCTGGTAAGCCGTTCTGTCGCCCAGTAATGAGCCCAGCCTGAAATCTATGTACGTCAGCGCACGGTAGCGCGAAGCTGAAGCTTCTATATTGATCTCCGTCAAAACCAAACGGAGGTACATGTCATGTTGCGAAAAGTCAGCTTCCTGGTTCCGGCAGCCTTGTTGGTGCTCTATGGCTGCGGCAGCCACTACGCGGTGCGTGATCCTGAAAGCGGTTCCACCTATTACACAAAAGATGTAGATCGGGCCGGCGACAACGGTGCGGTCAAATTCGAGGATGAGGCAACCGGTTCAAAGGTGATCATCCAGCAATCGGAAGTTCGCAAAATCAGCGAAGACGACTATGAGGCTGGAATTAAACACAGCAAGTAGCGGTCGCTGACAAGGTAAACCGAACAGGAACGACAATGATGAACATGGGATACAACAGTCTTTGGGGTCTGCTGGTACTCGCCGGGGACATCTGGGCGATCATCAATATTTTCCAAAGCTCCGTTTCCAACGAGAAAAAGCTGATCTGGATTCTCGCGGTAGTGCTGCTACCGGTGCTGGGACTGATCCTCTGGTACTTCCTTGGGCCACGGAGCGGCAGACCCTGATGGGGAGCTGACTCTTCTCGTTGTCACATCACCGCCAATGCAGACGCCTACGCCCTCATCTCAATCAATCGGCCTTGGCATGGTCTGCGGTAATTCCATTTTCTTCGATTCGACAGGCACTTCGGCAGGTGTCATCTTTTTGCGTTGGGGTGTGTCAGCAGCGCGCCACCACGGTGTCACACTTTCCGTGCGGGCAGGCTCGACCGGCTCACCCAAGCGGGGCATGACCAGTTGCACGTCGCATTGCTGCGCGAGCGCAAGTAGGGTCGCGGCAGGATCGTCCCACGCATGCATGGCGAGGGCGAAGATGCCCCAATGCACGGGCAGAAAGGCGCCTACTTCCAGCATCACCAGGTCGACTGGTCCCAGCCGTTCGGAGATGTGGCGTATTCGCTGGTGAGGCCGGTATCGCCGCTGAAGAACACGGCGTGTTTGTGTGAGCGGATGACGAGCGATGCCCACAGCGTCGCGTTGCGGTCTTTCAGGCTGCGGCCGGAGAAATGTTGCGACGGCGGTAATGGTGAGGTCTGCGTTGGGCTGGGTGTGGCTCTGCCACCATTCGAGCTCGGTGATGCGTTTCGGTGCTACGCCCCATGCCTCAAGTGTGCGCCGACGCCGAGCGATGTGACGAAGGGCACATTCCACTTCACCAGTTCGCGATTCGTCGGGTAGTCGAGATGATCGTAGTGGCGTGCGAGATGACCACCACGTCGATGGCCGGCAGCGCATGCAGGGGGATCGGCACGGGCTGGAAGCGCTTGGGGCCGATGATTCCGTGAAGGCGAAGCGCGCGGGCCCCACGCCGGGCCGGTCAGCACACGCACGCCATCCATCTCCAGCAGCACGGTGGAATGGCCGAGCCAAGCAGTCGCGGCAGGATGGGATGAATGTTTCGAAAGGCTTCGCCCGACCACAGCGGCGAGGCCTTGATGCGTTCCAGCCGCAGGCCTTCGGATTTTTTGCCGAGCGATTTCATTGCTACGACTACACCTTGAGCCGATATCCCGTTCTGAAAATCCACATCACGATGGCGAGTGAGATCGCCAGAAAAGCCACGGTCATTGCCAGACTCACGCCGACGCCCACGTCGGCCAAACCATAAAAGCTCCAGCGAAAGCCGCTGACCAGATACACCACCGGATTGAACAGCGCGACCGTCTGCCAGAATGGCGGCAGCATGTCGATGGAGTAGAAGCTGCCGCCCAGAAAGGTGAGCGGGGTGATGATCAGTAGCGGCACCACTTGCAGCTTCTCGAAGCCATCGGCCCAGATGCCGATGATGAAGCCGATGAGACTGAAGGTCACCGAGGTGAGCACCAGAAACAGCATCATCCAGAACGGGTGTTCGACGTGAAGCGGCACGAAAAGGCCCGCCGTGGCGAGGATGATGAGCCCGAGGACGATCGACTTGGTCGCCGCCGCACCGACATAGCTGACGATAATTTCAAAATAGGAAATCGGCGCCGACAGCAGCTCGTAGATCGTGCCGGTGAACTTGGGAAAGAAAATGGCGAACGACGCGTT
>JAYUFR010000203.1:0-4105 GCA_043738625.1 Sterolibacteriaceae bacterium | reverse complement strand
GCAAGGCGAACACATCGGCGGCGCCATAGAAGGGCCGCACATCGGTTTGTCCGCCGACGAAATGAACACGCATGCCGATTCCGAGTTGTTGGGCACGTTGGCGCAATGCTGGCGCTTGTCGGTCGCGGCCGACCACGATCAAGCGGGCATCACGCTGCTCCAGCAGGGCGAAAGCCTCCAGCAATTGTGGCAAGCCCTTGCGTTCAAAGCCGGAGCCGACGAACAGCAGCAGCGGCGCATTTGGCGGAATATCCAGTTCCTTGCGGATGCGTTGCCGATGCATCCGGCACAGATCGGGGTGAAAGCTTTCCAGGTCCACGCCGTTGTGGATGACATGCAATTTCTCGTGCGCGACACCAAAACGCGTGGCGATGTCGTCGCGTACCATGCGCGAGTTGCAGATCACCGCCTTCAGATCAGGATGGCGGAACATGGCCGCCTCGGCGGCCAACGTGTAACGATGCCACGGCTGCAAACTGATGCCCAGCCTGGCCAGTGGTGACTGGACGCGACCGCGCAGTTCCAGCCAGGTGGCGTGCACGCCATCGCCGGCGCGATAGATCTGGCAACCGGGGATCCGCTCGTGGCTTTGCAGCAGATCGAATGCGCCGCCGGCGATGATTTCCTGCACACATTTTGCAAAGCCTGCGTCGCGCCAGGTACGCCCGAGATAAAACGGATTACAGCGAATGAAATCGCGGCCGGGTTGATCGCCCTGCCATTCACGCGCGACTACCGTGACATCAGTCCCTGATTCGCGCAATGCCGATACCGCACGCGCCATGAAGCGCTCGGCGCCACCATAGGGCGTGTACTTCTGCCGCACCAGCGCGAGCTTCAACCGAGCAACTCGTGGCACGCCGCCAGCACGCGCGCCACCGGCAGCGTGGTCAGGCAGTCGCTGACCTTGCTGCCGCCGCAGCCGTCGAGGCCGCAGGGTCGGCAGGAATGATCGGTAGTGACCACGCGATGGATGACCTGCCATGGCCCCCACTCCTTGTCGCCGGAAGGGCCAAACAACACCACCGTCGGCGTGCCCATCGCGGCAGCAATGTGCATCGGCGCCGAGTCGACACCGACGAACAGTTTCGCCCGTGCCGTCAATGCCGCCAGTTCCTTGAGCGACAACTGTCCCGAGAAATCATGGATCAGCGCACGGGTTTCTGCCTTGATGGCAGCAATCAGCGACGTTTCCTTCGGATCCGGTGCAGCGGTCAGCACGATGGCATGGCCTTCACTGTGCAGCAAGTCGATCAAGGTTGCAGTCTTGTCCGCCGGCCAGCATTTGAACAACCAGCGTGAACCCGGATGCAGATGAATGAACGCGCCGCTGGAAAGTCCGCTGGCCAGCAGCAATTCTTCGACACGACGCTCGGCCGCCGGCCCGGGTACCAGGACCAGCTTGCGTTGGTCTGGCGCGGGCTGCACGCCAATGCGGCGCAGAGCATCGAGATTCTTCTCCACTGTGTGGCGCAAGGCGTGGCCGGGCAATGAATACAGATGGCTGAAACTGTTGCGCCAGAAATCGCCGCGGCCACCTTTTTTTGGCGCGACACTCCAGCGCGGACCCAGCAGACGCGTCAGCCAGGCACCGCGCCGATGCTCCGTCAGGTGGACGACAAGATCGTAGCGCCGCGCGCGCAATTGCGCCAACAGCCGCCACTCGGCCTTGAATTGCGCGATCAGCCCCTGTCGCTTCCAATGACGATCTATGACATGCGTTTGCGCGATGGCTGGATGATCCGCCAGCATTGGCGCGGTCTCGGCATAGACGAGCGCGTCAATTTCGCAGTCGGGTGCATGCTTTTTCAGCGCTGCGAATACCGGCGAGGTCAGCAGCACATCACCATGATGGCGCAGTTTGATCACCAATACGCGGCGCAACTGCTGGAGGGGAACGGGGTCTTCGACCATCCCCCTATTTTGCCAGACACGGCACGGCCTGGCGGATGACAATGCGACAGGACTGACGTAGTATCGCCGCTGACCGGAAAACGCTCGCGCAAGGCGTTCATCCAGAAAGAGCCATCAGCCATGAACAACAAACGGTTGCAAACCCTGTGGAGTTTCACCGTCATGACCCTGGTGATCCTGGGCATCGGCGGTCTGGTATACAACACGCTGCGCGGCGGTGGCTGGCTGCAACGATTCGCCGGCGTGGTGTGGGACGCCGGATTGCGCCAGCCGTTTGTCATTATTCCCCTGGTCGGCGTATCACTCTGGATCGCCTGGCTTACCCTAAATGGCAAGCTGGCTGCGGGAAAATCGAATCGTGGCGCCGACCTGATGGTGATGGCGCTGGCTGCCATCGGCGCCTACGTGATCTACGACTGGCTTAGAGGCTGAGTCGCCGGCGGCCGGTTGCATGCAACCATTGTCGCGGCAAATGCCGCGCGATTTCAAAATCCCGGCAAGCTGAGCTTGCGCCAATCAAGCGCCGCTTCCACCGCATCGGCGAGACGTTCGATATCCTGCTCGCGCCGCGCAGCAAAATCCACTTGCATCGTTGGTTTCATGCGGCCCAGGTTAGTAACGCCGCAAGGGCTCGGGGTGGTCGAAAATGCCGTGGCAATAGCTGACGAATACTTGCCCATCTGCGGAGATCGTGCCCTCGACCTCCCCCTCCAAGCGGTGGGGGCGACTGGTTTGCGCCCTCCGCGCGAATGGTGGATCGTTGTCTGCCACGGCTAGAATCGGGGTTTCGTCATTGGCAAATTATCCCATGCTGTCCTTTGTCTTCCGCTCGTTGACGACAATGCTTGTCGGACTCTGCATGCTTCACGCGCACGCCGCTATTGTGGTGAAGGACGACACCGGTCAGGAGGTACGTCTCAAGCAGCCGGCGCAGCGCATCGTCAGTCTCGCCCCCCACATCACCGAAGTCTTGTTTGCCGCCGGCGCCGGTGACCGTGTGGTGGGCACGGTGAGCTACAGCGACTATCCGCAAGCCGCCAAGTCCATTGCGCTGGTGGGCACTTATACCCAATTCGACCTTGAGGCCATCGTCGCACTCAAACCAGACCTGATCATCGGCTGGTTCAGTGGCAACCTGCCGGCGTCGATCGACAAGCTGCGCAGGTTAGGGTTGCCGGTCTTTCTTTCCCAGCCCGATCACATCGAAGACGTCGCCCGTACCCTCGAACAGTTCGGCCGGCTTGGCGGCAGCGAAGTCGTCGCCAACATGGCGGCGCAACGCTTCCGTGAACGCCACGCGCAACTCAAGAACCGCTATGCCAATCGGCCGCCGGTGGATGTGTTCTATGAAGTCTGGAACCAACCGTTGATGACGGTCAACGGCCGCCAGATCATCAGCGACATCCTGCGTCTGTGTGGTGCGCGCAATGTCTTCGCCGAACTGCCGACCCTGGCGCCGCAAGTGACCGAGGAATCAGTGCTGGCTGCAAATCCCGAAGCCATCATTGCCAGCGGCATGGGCGAAGCGCGGCCGGAATGGCTGGAGCAGTGGAAGCACTGGCCGCAACTCATCGCGGTGGCGCGCGACAATCTGTTCTTTGTGCCGCCGCAACTGATCCAGCGCCATACCCCGCGCATGCTCGATGGCGCCGAACGTGTCTGTGCGGACATCGAGACCGCGCGCACTCGACGCAAAAAACCAACGCCTTGAGCGGGAGGGTGAGCGCCTTATCCCGCGCTTGGCTTGAGCGGCGGAAGGGCGCTGTACAGAACTACCGGCCAGCCGCCCGGACCGTTAACCACGCTGCGGCGTTCGTGTGCCCCCACGGCAATGGGACCGGCGCTCTTCCCCACGGCGGCCAGCGCTGCGCATGCCTCGTCGAGGTCACCAACCTTTACCATGATTCCCGGCGCGTTCGCCACGCGATCGGTTCCCGAAAGCGAAAGCCTGACGGCACCCAGGTCGAACTGCGCCCAACGGTCGCCGTCAACAAACGTGGGTTGCGTACCGAGCAGATCGGCCAGGAAAGTAACTGCCTCGGACATGTCATCCACGGGGAGCACAAATCCCAAGCGTTCAACGGAAGGTTTGCTGATCGTCATATCGAATTCCCCCAAATATTTGGCTGCAGATGAACGATCAGATTTTAACCCTCCTTTTGAACGCCGAGCCTGTTGCTCCAGACCAGCC
>JAYUFR010000202.1:0-4118 GCA_043738625.1 Sterolibacteriaceae bacterium | reverse complement strand
ACAACATACCGGTATTTTTCATCCAGGATGCCATCAAGTTTCCTGACCTCATTCATTCGGTCAAGCCCGAGCCGCATAACGAGATACCTCAAGCCGCGTCGGCGCACGATACCTTCTGGGATTTCATTTCCATGGTGCCAGAAACCACCCACACCGTGATGTGGGCGATGTCGGACCGGGCCATACCGCGCAGCTTTCAAATGATGGAAGGTTTCGGCGTGCATACCTTCCGCTTCATCGACGCGGCAGGCAAGTCCAGCTTCGTCAAGTTTCACTGGAAACCGGTGCTCGGCGTGCACTCTTTAGTGTGGGACGAAGCGGTCAAACTGGCCGGCAAGGATGCTGACTTTCACCGTCGTGATCTGTGGGAGGCGATCGACCAAGGTCAATACCCGCAATGGGAATTCGGCGTGCAAATCGTGCCGGAGGCGGATGAACACAAGTTCGACTTCGATCTTCTCGACGCCACCAAGCTGATACCTGAATCGCTGGTGCCCGTGCAGATCATCGGCAAGATGACCTTGAACCGCAATCCCGACAATTACTTTGCCGAGACCGAACAGGTTGCCTTCCATCCCGGTCACCTGGTGCCAGGCATCGATTTCAGCAATGATCCTTTGTTGCAGGGGCGCTTGTTTTCTTATACAGATACCCAACTATCCCGTTTGGGCAGCCCCAATTTCCATGAGATTCCCATCAATCAGCCCATCGCGGCGGTGGACAATAACCAGCGCGACGGTCATATGCGCCATACCATCGTCAAAGGTCGCGTCAGCTATGAGCCCAACACCTTGGGTGGTGGCTGCCCGATGCAGCGGCCCTGGGAACAAGGCGGTTTCGTCAGTTATGCCGAGCCCATGCAGGGCGAAAAGCAGCGGGTGCGCAGCGCCACCTTCGCCGATCACTTTTCACAGCCCGGACTTTTCTGGCGCAGTCAGGCCGCGTGGGAACAAGACCACATCGTTGCCGCGTTCTGCTTCGAGTTGGGCAAGGTTACCGTACCAGCAATTCGCGAGCGCATGGTGGCCACATTGACGCAAGTTGATAAAACGCTGGCACAGCGCGTCGCCGATGGCCTGGGCATGGCCGTTCCGCCGCCGCCGCTGGGCGCGGCAAATGTACCTTACACGGACCAGCCTCCTACGGATGCCGCGTTAAGCATGGCCAATAACCCCATGGATACCATCGTCGGTCGCAAGGTGGCGGTGCTGTTGTCCCACGGCTTCGACGGTGCGACAGTTGCCGCGGTTGTCAAAGCATTGCAAGCCGCAGGCGCAAGCGCGAAGTTGATCGCGCCGAAACTGGGTGAGATCAAATGCAGTAAAAATAATCCAACACAGGTAGACCACAGTCTGCCGACCGTATCCTCAGTAGTGTTCGACGCGGTATTTGTGCCCGGCGGCAGGGCGAGCGTGGAAGTGCTGTGCCAGGATGCCAACGCTTTGCTGTTCGTGAAAGAAGCCTACAAACACGGCAAGGCCATCGCCGCCAGCGACGAAGGTGTCACGTTGATCGCCAAAGCGGCGAGTGCACCCGGCGCAGCGCAAGGCGGGTTTCATGGACCGGGCGTTATTACCACGTCCAGCAAGACAGCCAAGGGCGATTTGGTGAACGATTTTATCGCCGCCATCGCCAGGCATCGGTTTCCCGAACGTGCTGATCTCGAAGTAATCGTGGCATAGGGAGATACAAGTAATTTAGTGTTCCTGCAAAATCTTAGGCAGTGCCCCTTCATGACGACAAGGATAACGAATGTGTGTTTTAGGGGGCGCGATCACCGTACTTCATTGACCTTACCTCACCACCCTCGAATTGCAGCGTGGTAATGAATCGACCCGAGCCAGGGTTGTAGGACCATTCATCCACCTGCCGACATTGCGCAATGTCAATGATGACCCTTCTATCACCATTCATTTGGTTTACTGTATTCGGCTCCCGAGGCGCGCAAAACGAGTCTTTGAATAGCGGTTCACCACATTTCTGCAGCACAGAAAATTTTGAATCTCCAATCTGCACCAATTGTCGATTGCATTCAAGTGATTCTGCGCTCGCCTCCCAGACAGGGACTGCCACTGCAACAGCCATCAACACAAGCGTCCATCTGTTTGGTTTAATGGTGCCCATCCGCGGAGATTGACATGTCGGGTTTGAATCAATAAATGGATTGTTCATGCAGAATTACCTGTGATCCGCCAAATTGCGTAAGTGGTGATGCATCCAGGGAAACCATGACGATGTTCCAAGAAAACCAGCGGTGGTTTTTGCAGCGTCATATTCCTGCGTACCACTGGTACCCCTGATCTTCCCAGTAGCCGCCTTTGCCGCCGCCGATCCTGTCGAAACTTGAGACGAGTTCGATATGCATGATGAACTTCGCCATTTTGTAGCCGAGTTGGCGCTCGATGCGTACCCGTATCGGCGCACCATTGGCGACCGGCAGCGGCTTGTCATTCAACTGATAAGCGAGGATTGTTTGCGGGTGGTAAGCATCTTCCATATCAATGCTCTCATAGTAGTTCGGGCCGCCGGCTTCCATCGGATCGGCGCAGTGAAACACAACGTAACGCGCTTCGGGTCGAGGTCGGACGCGGTCCAGCACGCGACTCAATTGCACACCCTGCCATTTTCCGATCGCGCTCCAGCCTTCGACGCAGTCATGACGCGTGATTTGCGTGCGGCTCGGCAATCCGCGCAGTTCGGCCAGGGTCAACTCCACCGGCTGCTCGACCAGACCCGTGACCTGCAACCTGTATTCGATGAAATCATGCTCGGCCATGGTCTGGTAACGCGGACTGTTGGGCTTGGAGGTGCCGTTGCTGCGGAACTGCGGCGACAAGTCGGCTTCGGTAAATTCCTGCGCCATCGATTTTGCCGAGGTCACCAGGTGTTGCGCGGTGCTGCTCAGGCGTTCGCCAGTACCGAGCATGTTGACGAACCATTCGCTGTGCGAAAGCCGGTCGCATCCGGCCGTCATCAACGCGGCCGCTCCGCCGAGCGCACGGGCGATAAACTGCCGCCGTTTATTTGCTGGCGCCATCACCCAGCTCCGGTTTGGCCGCATCGATTCGATAACGCCCGGTTATCATCGAGCGCAGATTGTTCCAGAGTCCGCTGACGACGACTTCGAATACATGAATGAGCAGGAAAGCGACCAGCATCCAGGCCACGACAAAATGCAGCGTGCGCGCCGATTGTCTGCCGCCGACCACGTCGACCCAGCCAGGCATCACCGAATCCAGCCATGGCGACATGGCCCACCCCATCAATATCAGCAGCGGCAGCAACCCGAATATCACGATGAGATAAGTCAGCTTCTGCAACACGTTGTAGTTCTTCGCGGCCTCGCCGGTCGGATGACGCAAGCGCAAATGGTCCTTGATCGACCGGCCGATTGAGCGCCAGTCTTTTGCGGTAGGCGCGAGTTCGCGTGCAAGGTGACGGCTCATGATCGCGTAGGCTACGTACGCGATGCCATTGATGACCAATACCCAGGCAAAGAAAAAATGCCACAGCCTGGCCATTGCAAGCCATTGACTATCGGGTATCGTTGCCCAGGAGGGAAAGCCGCGTTCGGCGAGATCACCATCCGCATCCCGGGAGGCCCCAAGGACACCGGTGGTGGTGAATTCGTGGCCGAATACTCGGGTGACACCGAGCATGTCACCATCCTTGTCTTCGGTCGCGATCATTTCCATGATCGGCGGCTTGCCCGTGTACGCCGATTTGCCCCAGTATAGAGATGGATGGGCGTTGAAAATCTGCAAGCCGCTCATCAGAAGCAGCGTGAAGGCGAGCACGTTGATCCAGTGCATGATGCGCACCGGCAGTCGATGGCGATAATACAGGTAGCTCACACGAAGGCCCCCTTCAATGCCTCACCGCGGCCGAGTTTGTCGGACAGTGCCTGCCTTTTCGCGGTGAACTCGAGCGAAATCGAGTTGATGCAGCAGCGTTGCAGGCTGACGACGGGCCATCGGGGAATACATGCCCCTGGTGGCTGTCGCTGCGCGCGCAACGGATTTCACTGCGTGTCATGCCGAACCTGCTGTTTGTAATAACGTTCAAATGGTCGGTGAAAAACGGCGCTGCCGCGGCGTAAACGGATGGTGACGGAATTC
>JAYUFR010000201.1:0-4135 GCA_043738625.1 Sterolibacteriaceae bacterium | reverse complement strand
ATCAAGACCGGCATGACCGCAGCGCTGGATGAGACGCTGATGGCAATCGTCAATCAGGCGACACCCATGGGGCGCATGGCCGAAGCCTCTGAAGTGGCCAATCTCGCCCTCTTTCTTGGCAGCGACGAATCGTCGTTCATCACTGGTTCATGCATCCTGATTGACGGCGGTTATACGTCGATTTAGCGTTCCTACCTGAAACCGACTCCTTTGGTTGCAAGGCAGCTCGTGTTACCTTTATCCATAGCGAGTTGTTGAAGCGGCATCTATCGTCCAGATAACCTGAGGACGTATCACGCCCACCCCAACCGGAGGAGTATTGGCATGTCCGAAATCGACCATGATTTTTTGCTGCAAGAGGCAAGGATCAGGCAAGTCCTGATTCGCTACGCCACGGTGATTGACGAGCGAAAGCCGGCGGGGCTGGCCGACGTGTTTACGCCTGACGGAGTTGCCGAATACCGCGGACTCGGCAGCTTCCACGGCAGAAAAGCGATCATCGATGTGGTGGAGAGCTTCCTCGGTTCCATTGGCCGCACCCAGCACATGGTGACCAATTTCCGGATCACCCTGAATGGCGGCGAGGCCGACGCCAAATGCTATCTGCAGGCCACCCATGCCGGTAGCGGCGCCCATGAAGGCAAGACGATGACCGTGTGGGGTGAATACACGGACAAGCTGAAATTGTGCCCCGAGGGCTGGCGCATCACGCATCGCGAACTGGTCGCCTTCCATGTGGCGGGCGATATTGGCGTGGCCTACAAGGGCAAGAGCTATTCGGCAGGCGCCGTGGTCTGATCAGCAGAACATTCATTCCCAACATCAGAGGAGAGCCCGGATGGCCAACGATCAACTCAAGGAATATCTCGGCACCGATACCAAGGTGAACGAGCTGAAGGCAGTGCCGGACGTGGTGATGCAGACGTTGAATGCGCATCTCGAGCTCTACCGGACGGATCCGGAAGCCGCTCATTGGTGGGATCCGATCGTGATCGGCGCCCCCGGCGGCCCGGTCAAGACCTTGATGTTGACCTATGTGGGCCGGAAATCGGGGAAGACCCTGCAGACCGCCCTGCAATATTTTGAGCGCGACGGCAAGATCGCGGTGGCCGGTTCACGCGGTGGAACCGAGGAGCATCCGTTGTGGTATCTGAACCTGCTCGCCCAACCGCAATGCGAGATTCAGGTCGGCAACAACGCCTATCGTGCAACCGCTCGCACCATCGAGGGCCCGGACCGGGACGCATGGTGGAAGGTCATCCTCGCAGACCAGCCTATTCAGGCCGTCTATCAGGCCAGGACCGCCCGCTTGATTCCGGTGATCGTCATGGACATCATCAAGGACTAACGCTGCCGCACAGCGAGCGCCGTGTCGCCGCTTCAGGGCGGCGCGCCGACTGTCACTCCGAGAGTAGCGTTGCAATAATCAGCCGCGTGCATCGTTGATCTGCTCGTGGAACTCGGCAAACGACTCCGCTGTATCGATCTCGCGCGGCAGGGCGTCGCGAATCGAGAAAACGCCCATGATTTTTGATTTTGCCGAGACGATGGGCAGGTGGCGGAATCCTCTCTCGATCATCAACAACACCGCGGCGGAAACGGTCGTTTCCGGCGGCACACAAAGCGGATGGTGGGTCATGACATCGGCGACTTTGGTGTGCACGGGATCCATGGCCCTGGCAATGACACGCGTCATCAAATCGCGCTCGGTAAGAATGCCCAACAGCGCTCCGTGCGCGTCCAGAACAAGGATGCTGCCGCAGTTGGCTTTGGTCATCACGCGCGCCGCATCGCAGACGGTTGTCTCCGGAGTGGCGGACACCAAAAGCCGTTGGTTTGCAATGGATTGAAATACGGTGCGCTCTTCCATGATTAACCTCGACAAGTAGAGAAACTCAACTCCATGCATGACGAACTTTATTTCGCTTTCAAGCCTAGCCCACAATTTATGAAAGCGCAAACCCTTGGACGATCTCCTTCCTGGAAGGTTGGGTGACTCCTACTGATTTCCGCGCTAGCCAATATCCGCCAATAATTACCGTCGCTGTTCGGCTCCAAATGACGCCCTAAAGCACGAGGGTACTTCGAGGCCTGAGATATTGAGTTCCAATTGTCCCGGATTTCATGGAGTCCGTTTTCGGCGCAGATCTGCCGTTGAGAGTCGCCCATCTAAACGGACGCGTGGTTATGTGAGCTAGCGCACCGAAAGCCAGCGCCAAAGATGAAAAAATGCAAACAATGCTCCGACACATGTCGCAGTGTCACTATATGGCTCAAAAAGATCTATCATGAAAAAACTATTGCTAGTCGTAGCCTTCATGCTGACTGGTTTGAGCTTGAGCGGTTGTTATGTTGAGCCTTATGGAACCCGTGGCGATGATTACCGGAGAGACCGGGATCATCGTGAAGATGGTGATCGACAACACGACCGTGATGATCGCGATCATGGCCGCGAAGGAGAACGTGGCGATCATGAGAGGGATCACTGAGTAGTGAATAGTGGCCCATCCCGATTTCATGGGAACGCCTGATCACTGAATCGCCGCTTCTGAGAAGCCTGAAGACGACTTTGGGGCGCTTTCAGACGATCATGGTCGGCCGATAGCTCGGGCGTGCCAGACTTCCCTGACGATCAAACCAGGACAACACAATGCGTTTGAGCGGAAAGTGCCTGTAATGAGCATCACCAAACGAGATGGAGTGAACTCATCGATCGCAGTTGCGAGGTCTCGTAGGTAGGTTCGGTCCCGGGCTTGAGAGAAAACTCCGGAATGCGCTTGAGCCATTCCTCGAAACTCACACGCAACTCGATGCGCGCCATGTTCGAGCCGACGCAGCGATGCGGACCGACGCCGAAGGTGGTGTGCATCACGTTGGGCCGCGTGATGTCGAGGGTGTGCGGATTCTTGACCACGCCTGCATCGCGCGAGCTGGCGGCCCACGCCAACAATACCCAGTCGCCTTTCTTCATCTGCGTGCCGGCCACTTCCACGTCGCGGGTGCAGTTGCGTCCCGAGCCGATGACCGGCGGGAACACCCGCACGAACTCTTCGACTGCATTCGGCATCAGCGCCGGGTTGTCGGTCAGCGCCTTGCGGTCTGCCGGATGCGTGGCCAGGTAGTGCAGCACCGAGCCTAATACATAAGTGGTGGTGCCAATGCCGCCGAGCGTCATGTCCGCCGCGATGCCAAGCTTGTCCTGCCAGGACGCGGGCGTGCCGTCTTCATAGATCACTCCGGCGAGTATGGTGTCTACCATGTCGCCGCGCGGCGCTTCCTTGCTGCGCTGTTGCAGGTATTCGTCGAGCAGCACGAAGGCCCGGCTCAATTGGGCACTGCGTTCGTCCAGCGGCCCGAACAGCGACCGTTCGATGGAATGCACCAGGTCACCCAACAATTCCACCGGCACACCGAGCGAGTTCTTGAAGAACGCCCAGCCCGGCAGGATCACACCGAACTCGCTGATGAATTCGCAGTGACCCTTGTCGATGAAACGGTCGATCAACGCGTTCACGTCCGCGCGGATGGCGTCTTCAAAGCCATCCACCACCATGGGCGCCATGAGCGGGTTCAGCACTTCGCGCCACGCTGTCTGCTTGGGCGGATCCATTTCGATCGGGTAGATGTAGGGCATCCCCTCCGGACGATTGGGCATGTAGCCCTTGGCGTTGGAGAACGTCTTCCAGTCCTGGCCGACGCGGCGTACATCGTCATTGCGGGTGAGCCAGAAGTAGCCCTCGCCCACCTTGCTGTGCGCCACAGGACAGTGCTGCGCCTGCAGATCCAGTACCTCGACCATGTGGTCGTTGAAGCCCAGATCGTTGACGTCAAAATCGCGGAAGACATCGCGCCCGAAACGCGCCTTGAGTTCCTGCTCGCTCGGCGCATCGGGCGCCACATTCACTTCGACCGGCCGTTGCGACACCGGCATGTTGTCTTCATTCGCCATGATCTTCGTCTCCTCCACAGTCCACCGCCATGCCATCACCGACTTTCGCTTGCGCCAGTAATCTGCCGCAAGTGTTTTCCCCAATCTGCCTACTTCAGCGTCTCGCCATACAGCGCGAGCAGCCGTTCCCAATGCTTCTCCGAGGCGGGCTTGTCATAGATCGGCAGGCCGCACATGGCGAAGCCA
>JAYUFR010000200.1:0-12384 GCA_043738625.1 Sterolibacteriaceae bacterium | reverse complement strand
ACCAGGGGTCGATGGCGGTCTCTTCAAAAATCTCGTCCAGCGACAGGCCGATGCGGAAGGCATCGGCCACGAACAGGATGCGCTCGGGCCCGGCATTGCCGATGGCCTCGATGATCTCGTCGCGGTCGGACGGCTGGCAGCCGGTGCGCTCGCTCAGGCCGTCGATGCCGGTCTCCAGACCGCGCAGCGCTTTCTGGAAGCTCTCCTGGAAGGTGCGGCCCATCGCCATCACCTCGCCCACCGACTTCATCTGGGTGGTCAGCCGCGAATCCGCCGCCGGGAACTTCTCGAACGCAAAGCGCGGGATCTTGGTGACGACGTAGTCGATGCTGGGCTCAAACGACGCCGGCGTGGCGCCGCCAGTGATGTCGTTGCGCAACTCGTCCAGGGTGTAGCCCACCGCCAGCTTGGCGGCGATCTTGGCGATCGGGAACCCCGTCGCCTTGGACGCCAGCGCCGACGAGCGCGAGACCCGCGGATTCATCTCGATCACCACCATGCGACCGTCGACCGGATTGATCGAGAACTGCACGTTCGAGCCGCCGGTATCCACCCCGATCTCGCGCAGGATCGCGATGCTGGCGTTGCGCAGCAGTTGGTACTCTTTGTCGCTGAGGGTTTGCGCCGGCGCCACGGTGATCGAGTCACCGGTGTGGATGCCCATCGGGTCGAGGTTTTCGATGGCGCAGACGATGATGCAGTTGTCCGCCTGGTCGCGCACCACCTCCATCTCGTACTCTTTCCAGCCGATCAGGCTCTCCTCGATCAGCAACTCCTTGGTCGGCGACAAGTCCAGGCCGCGTTTGCAGATCTCTTCGAACTCTTCGCGGTTGTAGGCAATGCCGCCGCCGCTGCCACCCAGCGTGAAGCTGGGGCGGATCACCATCGGAAAACCACCGGTGGCGCTGGCGTTGTTGCCGGCGTTTGTGCCGGCGTTTGTGCCGGTGCCGGCGCCGACCCCGGCACCGATCTCCGCATTGATGCGCTTGTGCACCGCCCAGGCCTCGTCGAGCGAGTGCGCAATGCCGCTGCGCGCCGAGCCCAGGCCGATGGAGGTCATCGCGTCCTTGAACTTGAGCCGGTCTTCGGCCTTCTCGATCGCCTGCTCGTTGGCACCGATCATCTCGACGCCGTACCTGGCCAACACGCCGTTCTTGTGCAGGTCGAGCGCACAGTTCAGTGCGGTCTGGCCACCCATCGTGGGCAGCACGGCCATCTTGTCGTCCGGGTGCGCCAGCCGCTCCTTGGCGATGATCTTCTCGACCACCTGCCAGGTGATCGGCTCGATGTAGGTCACGTCCGCCATCTCGGGGTCGGTCATGATCGTCGCCGGGTTGCTGTTCACGAGGATGACCTTGTAGCCCTCTTCGCGCAGCGCCTTGCAGGCTTGCGCGCCGGAGTAGTCGAACTCGCAGGCCTGGCCGATGATGATCGGACCGGCACCGATGATGAGAATCGATTGAATGTCTGTACGTTTCGGCATCGTTATGCTTTTTCCATCAAGCCGATAAATCGGTCGAACAGATAACTGACGTCATGCGGACCGGGGCTGGCTTCCGGATGGCCCTGGAAGCTGAACGCGGGACCATCAGCCAGCGCGAGGCCCTGCACCGTGCCATCGAACAAGGAGCGATGGGTCACGCGCACGTGGCCCGGCAGCGTGGTTTCGTCGACCTGGAAGCCGTGGTTCTGGCTGGTGATCATCACCCGACCGGAGTCGAGATCCTGCACCGGATGATTGGCGCCGTGATGACCGAACTTCATCTTCGAAGTCTTGCCGCCGGACGCCAGGCCCAGCAATTGATGGCCGAGGCAAATGCCGAACAGCGGGATCGAACGGGCAAGAAATTCGCGAATAGCGGCGATGGCGTAGTCGCAGGGTTCGGGATCGCCGGGGCCGTTGGACAGGAAGATGCCGTCCGGCTTGAGCGCCAGCACTTCCTGCGCCGACGTCTGCGCCGGCACGACGTGGAGATTGCAACCGCGACTGGCCAGCATGCGCAGGATGTTGCGCTTGATGCCGAAATCGTAGGCGACGACGCTGAAGCGGGCATTCTCCTGCGCACGATATCCTTGACCGAGTTGCCACTCGCCTTCGGCCCATGGATAAGGCTTTACCGCGCTGACCACCTTGGCGAGATCCATTCCGGACAGGCCGGGAAAGCCACGCGCCGCGGCAATCGCGCGGTCGGGATCGGGATTGTCACCCGTCACAATGCAACCGGCCTGGGCACCCTTTTGGCGGAGCATGCGGGTCAGTTTGCGGGTGTCGATATCAGCGATGGCGGCAACATTCTTGGCACTCAGCCAGGCATCGAGGTTTTGCTCACTGCGAAAGCTGGAGGCCAGCAAAGGCAAATTGCGGATGACCAGACCTGAGGCAAAAACTTCAGAAGACTCGCTATCTTCAGCATTGGTGCCGGTGTTGCCAATGTGCGGATAGGTCAAAGTGACGATCTGCCGACAGTAGGAAGGATCGCTGAGAATTTCCTGATAGCCCGACATTGAAGTGTTGAACACCACTTCGCCGACACTGCTGCCGGTCGCGCCGATGCCTTTACCCCAAAACACCGTCCCGTCGGCCAGTGCAAGAAGGGCGGGCGGGAACTGAGGCACGTTGGGCTCCTGATGGCGGCGTAGGGGGAACCGGAGAGGGAATCAATCGAACATCAGCCCATCCCGGCAAACCTTTGGATTGTATCCTGCGGAAGGCTTGGCAGGCAATGAGAACCGTTCAAGAATCGGAACTCAAGCTCAAACTGCAATGTACCTGCGGTGGCTGCGCCACTTAACTTCCGCTGCGCAGAGTTCCCTCCACCCATGCTTGCTTGGCAGTCTGCTAGCGCAGTCCCAGCACGTCCTGCATATCGAACAGGCCGTTTTTCTTGTCGCGCATGAAGCGTGCCGCGCGCAGCGCGCCTTGTGCATAGGGCATGCGACTGGCAGCCTTGTGGGTAATTTCGATCCGTTCGCCGGTTCCGGCGAACAACACGGTGTGATCGCCGACGATGTCGCCGCCGCGTACGGTGGCAAAACCGATCTGGGTGTTCGGGCGTTCGCCGGTATGCCCTTCGCGGCCATAGACGGCGCAATCCGCGAGATCAAGCCCCAGTGCTGCGGCTACGACCTCACCCATGCGCAAGGCCGTGCCGGAAGGTGCGTCCACTTTATGTCGATGGTGTGCTTCGATGATTTCGACGTCATAACCCTTATCAAGGATGCGCGCCGCTGTTTCGAGCAACTTGAACACAGTGTTCACCCCTACCGCCATGTTGGGTGCGAACACAATGGGAATATCGCGTGCAGCATCCTGAATCGTTATTTTTTGCTCGCTCAAGAAACCGGTGGTCCCGATCACGGCGTGGACACCATGTCGACGGCAGCCAGCCAGATGGGCCAGTGTTCCCTCGGGCCGGGTGAAGTCAATCAGGCAGTCAGCTGCTGCGAGTGCGGTATCCACATCGCTGACAATGGGCACGCCACAGTGGGCTCCGACCAGTTCTCCGGCGTCTTTGCCGAGTAAAGGACTGGATGGGTGCTCAAGCGCCGCCGCCAGCACCGCATCCTCGGCTTGCAGCACCGCTTCGATCAGTGTACGGCCCATGCGACCGGCACACCCGGCAATGGCAAAGCGTATCTTGCTCATGAAATGCTCACGGAAACTACTTCGCCGGGGGCTTGTTGCTGGTATCCGGCTTTGGTGGATCAGGCTCGGTTCTCGGGCCGTTCGGATCCGGCGCGATGTCCAATACACGAGCCTCAGACACTGCGGCTTCGGACTTGACGACCCCTGTCCTCGCGGTATTGTTGGCCACCACATTACCACCGACCTTGACCAGTTTTCCCTCGTCGAAGAATACGATCAACTGGCGCTGCTGTACCTTTTCATGACCACTCTGGAAACGATACACATAGTCCCAGCGCTCGGCGTGAAACGGATCGGACACCAGCGGCGTACCCAGAATGAAACGCACTTGATCCTTGGTAAGCCCCGGTTTCAACTGGGCGACCATGTCCTGAGTGACGAAATTACCCTGGCGCACGTCAATGCGATAAGGCGTAATGTAATCGGTCAGTTTGGCATCGGTGGCGTGCTTGATACTGGAGCAGGCGGCAAGAAAAATCAGCAGGACTGGAAAAATTCGCCTCATGGTGGCCCGACGCAAGGTGATGGAAGATGTTCTGTAAAGCGCGGAAAACTATATCATAGGCAGGCTCGCTCCCGGACTAATAAACAGCCACCCTCATGTCCAACTCTCAAGATCTGAAGAACATCGGCCTCAAGGTGACATTCCCGCGCCTGCAGATTCTGGAGCTTTTTCAGAAGAGTGGCATGCGCCACATGACCGCCGAAGAAGTGTACAAACACCTGATCGCGGAAAACATGGACATCGGTCTGGCGACGGTCTATCGGGTATTGACCCAATTCGAACAGGCGGGGCTGGTGCAAAAGCACTTCTTCGAACCGGGCAAGGCCGTATTTGAACTCAACGAAGGCAAGCACCACGATCATCTGGTGTGCATGCAATGTGGCAAGGTCGAAGAATTTTACGATCCCGAAATCGAAAAACGACAAACCAAAGTGGCGGAAGATCGTGGCTTCGTTATCACCGAACACGCGCTTCACCTTTACGCCAACTGCATTCGGCCCCACTGCCCGAACAAGAAAAGCGCCGATCACTGACCCGCACCACCCGTCAGTGGCAGAACAATGGATGCTTTCCTGACCTCTTTGCTGCTGGTCGCCCTTGCGGAGATCGGTGACAAGACCCCACTGCTTGCTTTTGTACTCGCCGCGCGGCTGCGCAAACCGCTGCCCATCAGCGCCGGTATATTCGTCGCGACCGTCGCCAATCATCCGACCCTTGGCATGATGCTGGCCGATGTCCCGGCGGTCATCATTGGCGAGAAACTGGCGAGGAAGCTGCCACTCAAGGCGTTACGCTGGGCAGCAACGAGTGTTTTCATACTTATCGGTGTCGTAACGCCATTCAAGGGACCGGGCATCACCTTTTAGCGGAGATAGTTGAGGGATTCGTTCGGCAAACCTGTCTCGTTATTTCAGATCAGTTGCGAAATTTTTTATTTCCCTACAACTGCAGCAGCGACCTGACCCGTTCGCTACCTTCCGTCGCGAGGGATTGGGCATATGGCAACAAGTTTTCTTGCCAGTGCGATCGCTCCCACGTATTCGTGCCGTGATAGACATAGACATAAAGATGGGGACTATCCAGAGTGACCAGTTTGTTCTCTGACAACATCTGGTCGATGACGCGGGTATCTTCGCCCTGGCGCAAATCTGCATAAGGCGGTACGGCGCTCCGCTCGGCGACCAGGCTCCCCTCCCAGGCCCGAATGGCTGACACAAACGCCGCTTGTGTGGCTTCGTCATACATCACCCAGCGCGATAACACGCAGGCCGGCTTACCGCTCGCGCAGATGGTGTTTATCTGGTCCGCCAAACGGGCTGGTCCATGCCAATCATCGTCATCCCATTGTGCAACATAGCGACCATGGCTGGCTTCAAGGGAGAGATTACGCAGGGCGCCAAGGGTAAGCTTGGGTGAAACGGGTATTGCTATCGCGCGGATTGACAGATCGTTCAAGGTGGCAAGATAGTCGCCGGTCGCCGGATCATCTGTTTCGTAGAGAACTACCAATTCTCGGGGCTGGTAGGTCTGATTCAGAAAGCAGGAAACAGCGCGCCTTAGCATCGGAACCCGATTGCGGGTGACACAAAGACAGGAAACAAGACGCTCATTGCTCATGCAGAAATTCCATATAACAAGGGAGCAAGCCTTATGGCGACCCAGAACCGTACTCGTACCCGTCCGGGTATCTCCTTCGATCCGGGTGTCTCGGCGAAAAGGATCTCCTAGGGCAACCCCAGCATTTCCATCGCATGTTTGCGCGTCGTTTCGGTGATCTTCACCCCGCCCAGCATGCGTGCGATTTCTTCGATCCGGCTATTGCGATCCAGCGCGTTGACCCGGCTCAGGGTTTTGCCACCCGCCGTTTCCTTGGCGACCGACCATTGCCAGTCGGCCTGGGCCGCTACCTGCGGCAGATGGGTCACGCACAGTACTTGGCGACCTGAACCGAGTTGTTTCAGCAATTGGCCGACAATCTCCGCCACGCCGCCGCCGATGCCGACGTCGACTTCATCAAAGATCAGCGTTTGCACCTCGCCCGCCTGGCTGGCGATGACCTGAATTGCCAAGCCGATGCGCGACAACTCACCACCCGAAACGACCTTGGCCAGAGGCCGCAGCGGTTGCCCGGCATTGGCTGAAACGTTGAACGCCACGCGCTCCAATCCGAAGCTGGCGCCCTCAGGAACTGGCTCAAGCGTGACCTCAAAACGTCCGCCAGCCATCGCCAACTGCTGCATGGCAGTGCTGACCTGCTTCGATAGTTTGGCCGCGGCTTTCTTGCGCTCCGCGCCGAGTTTTTTCGCGAGCGACTCGAATTGCCGGTGTGCCGACGCTTCACGTTCCGCCAGCGCTGCCGGGTCTGCCAGCAAACGCAGCTCGTCAAGCCGCGCGCCCAATTCAGTCGCAACGTGCGCCAATTCCTCCGGCGCCACCCGATGCTTGCGCGCGAGCGAAGTCACTGCCTCCAACCGCGCCTCCAGTTCCTGCAGCCGTTGGGGATCGAGTTCGAGATGCTGACGATAGCGCGACAGGGCGTGGCTCGCCTCACCAAGCTGGATGCGCGCACTTTCCAGCAGCTCCAACGGTTCCTTGAGCGAGGCGTCGACCTCCTGCAAATCGCGCAATCGACCGAGCACCTGATCGACCATCGGTACTACCGCCAGATCACCCTCATCCAGCGCCTGCACCGTCACATCGGTGCCTTCAATCAGGCTTGCCGCATGTGACAGCCGGCTGTGCTCGCGGTTGTCCTCCCGCCATTGCGCGTCATCGAAAGCCAGCGTCTGCAATTCCTTCACCTGCCACTCCAGCATTTCGCGTTCTCGCACGCTTGCCGCGGAATCGTGTTCGGCTTTTTGGCGCGCTTCGCGCAGGCGCTGCCAAACACGGAAAGCCTCAGCCACTTCACGGGCAAGTCCGGCGAGTCCGGCATGGCTATCAAGCAGCGTACGCTGCGCATCGGGGCGCAACAGTGATTGATGCGCATGCTGGCCGTGAATGTCCGCCAGCCATTCGGCGGCAATCTTGAGTTGGCTCAGCGTCGCACTGGCGCCATTGATATAGGCGCGCGACTTGCCGGTGGCATCGATTACCCGTCGCAGCAGACAGATGTCCTCGGCCTCGAAATCGTTGCCGCGCAGCCATGCGTTGAGCGGCCCGTCGCTGGCGACATCAAACTCGGCAGCCACTTCGGCGCGTTCCTGTCCGGCCCGTACTACACCGCCGTCGGCACGTTCGCCGAGCACCAGCGACAAGGCATCGACCAGAATGGACTTGCCCGCGCCGGTCTCTCCGGTCAGCGCCCCAAACCCCGCTTCGAACTCAAGTTCGAGGCGGTCGACGATCACAAAATCACGCAGGGCAAGACGACGCAGCATGGTCAATGCGGTCTCGGTGTTTTCAGTTCCGCCCACACGATCCAGCGTCCGCAGGCGGAGATTGTCTCGCGTTGGGTGTGGTGCCAGGGGCCGCCGATGCATGCGCCGCGTGCATTCTCGGCATGGTCAATGCTCATGCGGTCAACCGACAAGCGCCGCACGCCGGCCCAGCGATCGCATGACAGGCATTTTGGAATTGCGGATTTGACACGGGTGCCCATGACCAGCGCTGCTAACCCTTCGGCACCGAGCTCCAATGGAGCTTTTCACGCAACATGGCAAAGTAGCTGTAGCCCGGCGGATGCAGCAAGGTCACGGTCTGATCGGCCTTGGCCAGACGCACGCAATCACCGGCCTGGGCATCGAAGCGCGCCTGGCCGTCGAAGTGCATGCTGGCATCGTAGGGGGGCAGCAGGGTCAGTTCAACCACGCTCTTGTCGGGAATGGTGATCGGGCGATTTGAAAGTGCATGCGGACAGAGCGGAACCACCGCGATGCCGGGTACCGACGGATGCAGGATCGGACCGTTGGCGGACAAGGCGTAAGCGGTGGACCCGGTCGGTGTCGCCACGATCATGCCATCGGCGCGCAGCACATAGAGAAATTCGCCATCGACCTTGACTTCGATCTCGATCATGCGCCCCAGTTCGCCGCGATTGACCACGACATCATTGAACGCCAGTACCTGAAACATCAACTCGCCATCGCGCCGCACCGTGGCATCGAGCAAAAAACGGCGCTCTTCGATAAAACGCCCGGCCAGCAAATCACCGATGCCGGTGAGCATGTCGTGACGGGAGATATCGGTCATGAAACCCAGCCGCCCTTGATTGACACCAACCAAAGGCACAGCGTATTGCGCCAGGCGACGTGCCGCATCAAGCATGGTGCCGTCGCCGCCGATGACGATGGCGACGTCAGCTTCGGCACCGATGGTTTCATAGCTGACCGGCGCATGGCCTCCGGCTGCCATTGACTCGGCGGTACCACCTTCAACCAGCACCTTGACTCCATGCCCGTGCAGATGGTCCGCAAGGGCCAGTACGGATTCGGCAATTTCCGGGCTGCGGTATTTGCCGATCAGGGCTGCGGCGCGGATGGGCTTTTTGAATGTCTCGGTCATAGCCGATGATTAAACCATAAACCCGTCATGAACCATCAAACGCGCGCCGGCTTCATTCCCGCCGACATTTCTATAGAATGGCTCCATGCTCGACGCTCGCGCACAGGCACTGCTCAAGACCCTGATCGAACGCTATATCGCGGAAGGTCAACCGGTCGGCTCGCGCACGCTCTCGAAATACTCCGGCCTTGAGCTTTCGCCGGCAACCATCCGCAACGTGATGTCGGACCTGGAGGAAATGGGTTTCATCGCCAGTCCCCATACCTCCGCCGGACGGATTCCCACCCCGCGCGGCTACCGCCTGTTCGTCGATTCGCTGCTGACGGTGAAGCCGCTGGCGCACCAGGAAATTTCCGAAATCAAGGGTGCCATTCACTCCGATCAGCCGCAGCGCATTCTCAGCCATGCGTCGCAACTGCTGTCGGCGCTGACGCATTTCGCCGGCGTAGTGGTCGCGCCGCGGCGCCAACTGCCCAGCATTCGCCAGATCGAATTCCTCAATCTTTCGGAAAAGCGCATCCTGCTGATCATCGTCACTTCCAACGGCGAAGTGCAGAATCGCATCCTGTTTACCCAGAAGAACTATTCCCCATCCGAACTGGTGGAGGCCGCCAACTACCTCAACCAGAACTGCATCGGACTCGACTTCGAGCAAATTCGCCGCCGCCTGCGCGAGGAGTTGCACCAGTTGCGCAGCGACATCAGCGAACTGATGACGGCAGCGGTCGAGGTAGGCAACCAGGCCATCGCCGATGCATCGAGTCAGTACGTGATCAGCGGCGAGCGCAATCTGCTCGAGGTCGAAGACCTGTCATCCAACATGACGCGCCTGCGCCGTCTGTTCGACCTGTTCGAACAAAGAACCAGCCTTGCCCAATTGCTTGAAGTATCGAGCAAGGCCGACGGCGTACAAGTATTCATTGGCGGCGAATCCGGCATCGATACCCTCGACGAGTGCAGCGTGGTCACCGCACCCTACGTTGCGGATGGTGAAGTGATCGGCACCATCGGCGTCATCGGCCCCACGCGCATGGCCTATGAGCGGGTGATCCCGATTGTGGACATCACCGCCAAACTGCTCTCATCGGTCCTGTCCAACCCTACTTGATGGGACGTTTCGAGCGGGAACCGCAGCACACACACGGCAACACAGCGCAAACCGCAGTGTTGCTGGTAAATCTCGGCACGCCGGAAGCGCCCACCGCGCCAGCGGTGCGCACTTATCTCCAACAATTCCTTTCCGACCCGCGTGTGGTGGAGATTCCGTCCTTGGTCTGGCAACCGATTCTGCGCGGCATCATTCTCAATACGCGGCCGGCCAGGTCAGCACAGAAATACGCCAAAATCTGGACCCGGGATGGTTCACCGCTGAAGGTTCATACCGAAAAGGTGACCAAGCTGCTTAAGGGCTGCCTGGGTGAAGCGGGTCAGCGCGAAATCAGCGTCGACTACGCCATGCGCTACGGCCAACCAGCCATTGGCACTGTGCTGGATCGCATCAAAGCCCAAGGCGTCCGCCGCATCCTGATTGTGCCGCTTTACCCGCAATATGCCGCCTCCACTACCGCCAGCGTGTTTGATGCGGTCGCTGCCTGGGGACAAAGCTGCCGTAACCTGCCCGAGCTGCGCTTCGTGCGAAATTTTCACGACCGACGCGACTACATCGCCGTCCTTGCCGCTTCGGTGCGGCAGCACTGGCAAAGCACCGGTCGCGGAGAAAAACTGGTGATCAGCTTCCATGGCCTGCCCAGACGTTCACTGGATCTCGGCGACCCGTATTTCTGCGAATGCCAGAAGACCGGCCGACTGCTGGCCGAAGCGCTGGATCTGCAACCCGCGCAGTACGCCGTGACTTTCCAATCCCGCTTTGGTCGCGCCAAATGGCTGCAACCCTACACCCAGCCCACCGTGGCACAATTGGCACGGCAAGGTGTTCATCGTGTCGACGTGATCTGCCCCGGTTTCGTCGCCGATTGCCTGGAAACCCTGGAAGAAATCGCCATTGAATGCAGGGCTGCCTTCCTTGCCAACGGCGGCAAGGAATTCCATTACATTCCCTGCCTCAACGAACGGCCGGATTGGATCGACACCCTCAACGATCTTGTGGTCGAACATTTGGGCAGCTGGTTCGGCCGGACTGAGCCGGCTGATCCGGCTACACTGCTGCGCGCCAGGGCGCTGGGCGCGACGCACTGATCGAAAGGATCAACCGCGGAAGCAGAGCCATCCTCCTTATGGCTTGAACTGCCCTGAATCGAAGTACCCCTTGAAGTTCAACGAGACATCCCCATATGCGGCCAGTTGATTAACCGCACACGCACAAATCATGTCGGATCACCCAGAAAACCCCTCGTCTCAGCTTGACCAAACAGCTACCCCCACCGACGAACCACGCACGGCCCCGGAACCCGGCGTTGAGAGCCTGCCCAGCCTCGAAGAACAGCTCAAAGCGACCGAGCTGTTGGCGGCCGAGCACCATGACGCCTGGCTAAGGGCCAAGGCCGAGACCGAAAACGTCCGCCGCCGGGGCCAGGAAGACATGGTCAAGGCCGGCAAGTACGCCGCCGAGCGCTTTGCCGGCGAACTCGTTCCGGTTATGGACAGCCTCGAAGCGGCGCTGGCCAACGAAAACCAGAGCGCCGAAGCGCTCAAGGCCGGTGTCGAACTGACGCTGCGGCAACTGGTGTCGGCATTCGAGAAATCCAGCATGGTCGAGATCAATCCCGCCGGTGAGAAATTCGATCCGCATCGCCATCAGGCCATCGGCCAGTTGGAAGACGAAGGCGAGCCGAATCGGGTACTGCAGGTGCTGCAAAAAGGATATGCCTTGCATGATCGCGTGATTCGCCCGGCCCTGGTGATGGTTTCCAAGACGAAGGCTTGAAATACCGGCCACAAACCTCACCTAGGTAGCAGGATATTAATTGAATTGGTTGCGGGGAGCGTGGTGCTGAGGCGGCTTTACTCCTCACGCCTTACCCCTTACTCCTCACTTGAAAGGAACTGAAATGGGCAAGATTATCGGCATCGACCTGGGCACGACCAACAGCTGCGTCGCCATCATGGAGGGCGGCAAACCCAAGGTCATCGAAAATTCGGAAGGCGCGCGCACCACGCCGTCGATCGTTGCCTACGCCGAAGACGGCGAAATCCTCTGTGGCGCCTCGGCCAAGCGTCAGGCCGTGACCAATGCCAAGAACACGCTGTATGCCGTAAAGCGCCTGATCGGCCGCCGCTTCGATGAAAAAGAAGTGCAGAAAGACATCGACCTGATGCCCTACAAGATCGTCAAGGCCGACAACGGCGACGCCTGGGTGGAAGTCCGCGGCCAGAAAATCGCCTCGCAGCAGGTTTCCGCCGAAGTGCTGCGCAAGATGAAAAAGACCGCCGAAGATTATCTCGGCGAAGAAGTGACCGAGGCCGTCATCACCGTGCCGGCCTACTTCAATGACAGCCAGCGCCAGGCCACCAAGGACGCCGGGCGCATCGCCGGCCTCGAAGTCAAGCGCATCATCAACGAGCCGACCGCAGCGGCCATTTCCTTCGGCCTCGACAAGCAGGAAGGCGACCGCAAAATCGCGGTGTATGACCTTGGCGGCGGCACCTTCGACATTTCCATCATCGACATCGCCGAGATCGATGGCGAACACCAGTTCGAAGTGCTTTCCACCAACGGCGATACCTTCCTTGGCGGCGAAGATTTCGACCAGCGCCTGATCGACTACATCAT
>JAYUFR010000199.1:0-12429 GCA_043738625.1 Sterolibacteriaceae bacterium | reverse complement strand
CTCGATCACGCGCAGTACCTGGGTGGGCGATACCAATGTCACCCAGGCGACGTATTGCGCCGCCAGCGCCGGGGCGGTCGTGCCGAATTGTTCGATGCGTTGCGCCAGCTTGCGGTAATGCAATGTGCGCGTCAGTTCATCGATCAGCGCCGGGCTGCTGTAGAGCGTGATGGCCTCGTCGATGGCCCGATCCAGCAGACGGCGCGGCGGGCCAGACCACAAGAGCGCGGCGACCACCACATTGGTATCGAGCAGCAACCGCATCAACGGGCCGACTTTCTGGCTAACTCAACTGGCATTGCGCTTGCGCCGTTCGGCGCGTACCGCGCGCACCTCGTCGTCGATCATCTGCTCGATCTCGGGCGTCAATTCCTCGCGCGGCATGCGTTCCCACATCGCGCGCAAGGACTCGCCGGCCTGTCTGCGCAATTGCTCGCGCAGCATTGCCGCCATCGCCTCCGGTGTGAGCAAGCCCGCCGCTTGCGCTTCCTGTGCAAGTTGATCCGGCAATGTGATTTGTACGGTGGTCATGATGGCTCCTTGTAGCCGACGCCCTTGACAAGCGCCAAGGCAGATTATAGAAGCCCCCGGCGCAAGACGCCACTCAGCCCTCGGTCACGTCACCCCGAAACAATAGGTGAACACGGTATTTCCCCCGCGTTTGCCTATCTCTGCGAATCACTGCCAACGAAAGATTGCGATGCGGCCCTTGGTTTGCCTGCTTCAGCCGATGATGTGGGCGATCGTCTCTCGCACTATGCGCAAATCGCTGGCCGAAAGTTTTTCCATGGTGCGAAGGACGAGTTCCTGCTCGATGGACGGAAACGGCACCAGACCACATCGCCGAAGGAGTGCGCCATCGTCACATCCGGTCGTAAGCGGCGTCTTCGTCGTTGTTCCACACCACCGCAAAGCTTGCCTCGCTAGCCTTGGCAGCGGTACGCGCGAGGCATCGCTCATCCTCGCGCGCGCAGAAAATCAACGAAATCCTCAACCTCCGCCAAACGTTGCGGCGGCAGCTGTTTGATTTTCTCTATCAATAGCTGCTCGTTTGCGGCCATCATGCTTCTCCTTGGACTTGCTTGCTCAATCACCACAGGCTGTATTGTGTATCGGATTCCACGTTATCGTGCTACTGGTGTATAGCGAAAACGCATCTTCCCGGTGCCAGATCAAGCCGTCGGCGCGGATGGCTGCGCCAGTCATGACCGCACTCCTTGGTGGGCGGGCGGCTTTACCTACTGCAACTTTTACCCACTGCAATTTGGTCGATGTTACCGGACCGGTAGCAGTCCGCGCAGACACACCCAGATCAGAGCGGCAACCCTCTCGGCTTCCGCTTCGCCCCAGAAGCCAAGCGATCATAAATCCCATCCGGCAATATCCGCATCAACTTCCCTACCACCCCCATCTGCCAAGGCACCACGGCATAGCTCGTTCCGCGTTCGATCACCCGCGCAATTCGCCGCGCCGCGACATCTACAGGCAACATGAAGGGCATCGCGTATTCATTTACCGCCGTCATTGGCGTGTCAATGAAGCCCGGCGCAATGGTCACGACCTTGACACCACTGCCGCGCAATTCGATGCGCAGGCTTTCCATGTACGTCGCCACCGCCGCCTTGGAAGCCGAGTAGGCGCCAGCACCGGGCAGGCCGCGGACGCCGGCCACCGAGCCGATGCCGACCAGTTTGCCACTGTGACGCGCGCGCATCGGTTCGATGAAAGGATGGAAGGTATTGACCACGCCCTGCACGTTGACCGCGAAGACACGGGCGAAGGCAGCCAGATCGTCGACCTCTTCCGTCAGCGTGCCGACCGAAATGCCGGCATTGGCGATGACGATATGCGGCACGCCAACCTGCGCCATGAATGCCCGGCTCGCCGCAGCGAGGGCCGGGCTATCGGTGACGTCAAGCGGATAAATGAACGGGGATGACTTCAGTTGTGCGGCGAGGGCGCGCAGCGGCGCTTCGCGGCGGGCGACCAGACCGAGGGTTGCGCCTTGTGCAGCGTAGTAGCGGGCCAGCGCTGCGCCCAGGCCCGAAGAGGCGCCGGTGATCCAGACCCGTAGCGCCATGCGATACGTTACTTCTTGCCGCGCTCGGCCCGCACCTTGGCGATCAGCGCATCGGTCAGCATCATCAGGTCGTCGTAACTGTTGATGGCTTCATTGCGGATGCGGTAACGGCCATCGATCACCATGGCGGGAACGCCAGTGACGCCATGCGCCGCCATGGTTTGCTGGGCTTGCAGCACTTTGCTCTGCACCGAGAAAGATCCATAGGCTGCTGCAAACTTTGCCGGGTCGATTCCATTTTTGGCAGCCCAGGTGGCAATGCTGCTTTCGTCGGTGCCTATCATCGAATGGGTGGTATGGATGGCTTCGAAAATGTCGCCATGCAGTTTGGCTTCGACGCCGAGCACATCAAGCGCATAGAAAAGTTTCGCAGTGGCCTGCCATTGCGGACCACCGGCCAGCGGAATGCGGCGGAACGCCACATCGGCGGGGAGCTTTTTCAGCCACGGATTCAGAACCGGTTCGAGGTGCGCGCAATGCGGACAGGCATAGGAAAAAAACTCGATGACTTCGATCTTGCCGGGAGACGAAGGCATCTGCGGCGGGTTGATCAAGTCGTACTCGCGGCCCTGCTGCAAATCGATCGCACCCGCAACATTGGCGAATGCCAGTCCCAGTGCCAGAATCAACGAAGCAAAAATGCGCATTAATGTCTCCATGTCATGGTTTGGCCGGTTTCGACTCGGCCGGCGGTGCATCGGTTCCTTTGACCTTTACCAGGGTTGCCGCGATGCCGTTCTGTGCCAGTTGGTTGCGTACCCGGTTCATGTCCTCCGGCCGTGGATAGGGGCCGGCGCGCACCCGTTGCATGCTGCCTTTGCCGGGAACGTCAACCTGCTGCACGCTGGCTTCCACACCCAATAACGCAAGACGGGCTTTCAGGTTGTCAGCGTCGGCAGATTTTTGGAAGGCCCCCAACTGCAGATAGAACTGTTCGGTCTGCACCGCGGGGGCCGCATCTTGCGGCGCAGTGGTGCTGGGCCCTGGCGTCGCGTCGCCGCCGGGCAGTATCTTGTAGAAATCAAAGCGCGGTTTTTCGATCGGCTTGTCGCCGGGTTTGCCGGGCAAGGCGGCGGGTTGGTCTGTAGTGCCGGGCGGCAGCGCTGTTGTTTCGGGCTTGCCCGGATGCGGTGTCTTGTCCTGGAATGGCAACGGCGATTTGTTGACGTACCAGACCACGCCACAGGCGATGACGACGCCGATGACCAGTCCGATCAGAATGCCGATCCCCATGTTGCCCGAATTGCGTTTGGCGGATCTCACGTTCGAATGCGGTTGTTTCATGTCACATGCTCTCCGGCGCCGAGACGCCCAATATTTTCAAACCATTGCACAGTGTATGCCGTACCGCCAGGGCCAGCGCCAGCCGTGCGCGCTTGAGCGCTTCATCTTCCACCAACACCCGCTCGGCGTTGTACCAACTGTGAAACTCCGCCGCCAGATCCTTGAGATAAAAGGCCAGCGCGTGCGGCCCGTATTCACGCGCCGCATTTTCGATGGCTTCCGGAAAGGTGCTCAAGCAGGCGCACAGCGCCAGCTCCCGTTCGCTGCGGAGCGGCGCCAGATCGGTGCCTGCCAGTGCCGCCGTGCTGCCATCCCATTGTGCCAGCACCGAGCAAATGCGGGCATGGGCATACTGCACGTAGTACACCGGGTTTTCATTGGACTGCGATTTCGCCAGATCGAGATCGAAGTCGAGCGCCTGATCGGATTTGCGCAGCATGTAAAAAAAGCGGCAGGCGTCATTGCCGACTTCGCTGCGCAATTGGCGCAGCGTGACGAATTCGCCGGAGCGCGTGGACATGGAAGTCTTGACGCCATCGCGGAACAGGCTGACGAACTGCACCAGCGCAATATCCAGTTTGCCGGCGTCGAGCCCGAGCGCCGTCAGTGCGCCCTTGACGCGGCAGATATAGCCGTGATGGTCGGCGCCCCAGACATCGACCACGCGATCAAAGCCGCGCTCGAACTTGTTGAGGTGGTAGGCAATGTCGGAAGCAAAGTAAGTGTAGAGGCCATTCTCGCGTTGCAGGACGCGGTCCTTCTCATCGCCGAAGGCCGTCGAGCGAAACCACTTGGCGCCGTCCTGGATATAAATGTGACCCAGCTTTTCAAGTTGCGTGACGGCCTTGTCCACCATGCCGGTATCGAACAGCGAACGTTCCGAGAACCACACGTCGAAATGCACGCCGAACTGTTCGAGGTCTTCGCGGCCGTCGACCAGTTGCTCGTTCAGCGCATGCTGATGAATGTAGTTCCAGTCTTCGGCGAGCAGTGTCTTTGCTGCCAGGATCAGCGCGTCGAGGTGCAGTTCGCGGTGCGCCTTGATTTCTTCCTCACTTGCGCCAGCGTTCGGCGCCGGTGGCAGCATGGCCAGCACATCCGTCGCCGGACGCATGTAGTGCTCGCTGTGGGCGAGGGCGATCTGCTCGGCCATTTCGCGCACGTAGTCGCCCTGGTAGCCATTGGACGGAAACGGCACCGACTGATGAAACAGTTCCAGATAGCGCAGCCAGGTCGACACGGCGAGGATGTCCATCTGCCGGCCGGCGTCATTGACGTAGTACTCGCGACTGACGTCGAAGCCGGCGAAAGCCAGCAGCGCAGCCAGGCTGGCGCCGTAAGCGGCACCGCGGCCATGGCCAACATGCAGCGGCCCGGTCGGGTTGGCGGAAACAAACTCGATCTGGATTTTTCCGCGCGTGCCCGGTGTCGCGCTTCTGCCGTAATTCTCGCCGCTGGCCAACACGGCGCTGACGACTTGTGTTTTGGCCGCCGCCGTCAACGTGAAGTTGATGAAGCCGGCGCCGGCAATCTCGACCTTGTTCACCCAAGGCGAGCGCGGCAGCTCCTTGATCAGGCGCTGCGCGATGTCACTCGGTTTGGTCTTGAGTACGCGCGTCAGTTGCATGGCCAGGTTGCTGGCGAAATCGCCATGCCCGGCCTGCTTGGGACGTTCGACGAGGATGTCGGTATTGCCATGGTCGGGCGCAACGCTGGCGAGCGCAGTGCGCAGCAGCGTGACCAGATGGGATTTTGGATCGAGAGACATGGCAAGCGCGTACCCGGAGAAGGCCGCCATTATACCCAGCACGTACTGGCAACCCATCTTTCCCGGCGTGGCGAAAGCGGGTAAAGTCCTCGCTCCCCGCACACTTGCCCCCTATGCGCACCCTGCGTCTCGCCAAGATTGTCCGCGTCGGCCTGGTCTTCGGACTCGACCAGATGCTGTTCGAAGTTGCCTCAACCAGCCGCTGGACCGACATGGTGCGGTGGCTGTCCATGCGCCGTCGTTTTTCTGCCCCGCGTGCGGTGCGTTTGCGCATGGCGCTGGAAGCCCTCGGCCCGATCTTCGTCAAATTTGGCCAGATGCTGTCCACCCGGCGCGACCTGCTGCCCACCGACATCGCCGACGAACTGGCCAAGTTGCAGGATCAGGTGCCGCCGTTTCCATCGGAGATCGCTGTCGCCGAACTGGAGCGCGTCTACGGCAAGCCGGTGGACCAGGTCTTCGCCACCTTCTCGCGTGAGCCGGTGGCCTCGGCCTCGGTGGCGCAGGTGCACTTCGGCACCCTGCCCGATGGTCGCAATGTCGCCATCAAGATTCTGCGGCCGGGTATCGAGCCGATCATCAACCACGACCTGGCCCTGCTCGACGCGGCTGCTTCGTTGCTGGAAAAACTCTGGCCAGATGGTCGCCGCCTCAAATCGCGCGAAGTGGTGGCCGAGTTCAACAAGCACCTGCATGACGAACTCGACCTGATCCGCGAGGCCGGCAACTGTTCGCAACTGCGGCGCAATTTCAAGAACTCGCCGCTGCTGCGGATTCCCGAAGTGCATTGGGACTGGTGCGCCGAAACCGTGATGGTGATGGAGCGCATGGAAGGTATTCCCATCTCCCGGGTCGACCTGCTGCGTGCCAAAGGCATCGACGTGCCGGCGCTGGCCCGGGCCGGCGTGGAAATATTCTTCACCCAGGTATTCCGCGACGGCTTCTTTCACGCCGACATGCATCCCGGCAACATTTTCGTCGCCACCGAAGGCGCCCATCGCGGCAAGTATGTCGCGCTCGACTTTGGCATCGTCGGCACGCTGGCCGACGCCGACAAGCACTACCTGGCGCAGAACTTCCTCGCCTTTTTCCAGCAGGATTACAAGCGCGTCGCCGAAGTGCACGTTGAATCAGGCTGGGTACCCGCCGACACGCGGGTGGACGAATTCGAAAGCGCCATCCGCGCCGTGTGCGAACCGATCTTCGACAAGCCGCTGAAAGATATTTCGCTCGGCCGCATCCTGCTGCGCCTGTTCCAGACCGCGCGCCGCTTCAATGTCGAAGTACAGCCGCAACTGGTGCTGCTGCAAAAAACCCTGCTCAACATCGAGGGCCTCGGCCGCGATCTCGATCCCGAACTGGACTTGTGGCAAACCGCCAAGCCCTTTCTCGAACGCTGGATGAGCCGGCAGGTGGGCTGGCGCGGTTTGCTCGACAACATCAAGCGCGAAGCGCCGCAGTGGGCCGAGCTGTTGCCGACATTGCCGCGGTTGGTGCACAAGGCGCTGGCGACGGACCATGGCGCGTCCATCACCGCCGAACTCGCACGGCTGCGCGGCGAACAACAGCGGCAGAGTCTGCTGCTGGCGGTGATTGCGGTATTGCTGGCGGGGATTGTGGGGTTGATGTTGTGGGGGCATTAGGCGATTGAATTGCCACCGTCACGGAGCTTCCCCGTACGATGGACACTGTCATTTCGTCTCGGTATGCTGCTGTAAATCAATTTGAATCCGACTCCATTGACCTGGTGTCATAACTTCGTTGCACTTCAGACTTGAATCCGCCAAGGAAAAAAATGCCACGTCGCCGAAAACGAAATGAATCCGAACTCGAAGCTCTCCTGAAGGCGCCCTGGCAGCTATCAGCCGGTCTGGCAGCGGCAATTCTGGTTTTGTCGCAGACGATCATCCCATTACTTTTCGGAGCCAATCATTTCACGACAATTCTTGTTCCGGTGGTAAAAACCTTTGGATTTATTGCGTCGATTGCTCTGGGCGCCATTTCCTTGGCGTTGTATTTCAAACAACGAACAAAACCCTTTGAAAGTACCCAGAGGGCTCCGAGAAATTCTTATTTTGATTCGACCAACGTGACGGCCGCCTTACGTCCAGATGCCACGCATAACGCTTGGGATGAATCGCTTTCTGCCTCTCGAAACAACATTACCTCCAACACTTCAAAGCCCACCGAATGGTCAAGTGAACTTCTGCGCCAAATCGAATGGAAACGTGTTGAAGAATTGGTTGCTGCCTATTTTCGCGAGAAGACGTTCCGGACCGAAACCATCGCAGCGGGCCCCGATGGAGGCATCGATATCAAGCTCTTCATCAAAGACAAGGATGCTCCCTTCGCAGTCGTTCAATGCAAGGCATGGAACACCCAGAAGGTCGGCGTAAAGCCGATCCGTGAGCTTCTTGGCGTCATGTCCCATGAAAAGGTAGCAAAAGGCATGTTCTTTACAACCGGCGAATTCACCCAAGAGGCTGTTGCTTTCGTCAATGAGAACCCAATCAACCTGATTACCGGGAACATGCTGTTCAAGGGAATACTGGCGCTCTCTGACGATGCCAAGCATCGGCTGTTGGCTGTAGCGACTGAGGGGGACTACACCACGCCTACGTGTACATCGTGTGGAGTCAAGCTAGTTCGACGCGAGAGCAAAAACCGTGGCTTTTGGGGGTGTCGGAATTATCCGAGGTGCAAGACAAAGATCTTTGCAAACTAGGCTTTGAAGTTGAATCCGCCTAAATCTCGAAATTAAAGGAACTACATGGGCCAGATTCGAAATAAAGTCCAGTTCGTCGAACCACACCAGATATGAACCGTATCGTCGCCTTCATATCCGTTCTCGCTCTTCTCAGCGGCTGCGCTTCGCGCGAAGTAATGAACTTGGTTGATCTTGAGCCAGGCCAACTACCCCCACCTGACATTACCCTCAACATTCCCGGTCTTGGCCCGTGTACCGACAATCCAGATCGTAGCTTGTACTTGGATTCGAGCCAGCCGGTCAATGTGCTGGTGCATGGCTGCTTCGGCTCATCCGGCCAGTTTCGTAGCCTTGCTCAGGTGCTGGCTTTTCACGGTCAACAGTCGGCTTGTTTTACTTATAACGACCGCGCCAAGCTCACGCATAGTGCTACTGAGTTGAGACGCGCAATCCAACAGCTCGCTGAGCAATCTCATACACCACAGATTACCGTGATTGGTCACAGCCAAGGCGCGTTGATCGCACGTCATTCGCTGACCGACTCTCACTCTCAGCTCGCACCACTACCAGGCTTGCCCGCCAATTTGCGTTTGGTGACCATCTCTGGTCCCTTTTCGGGAATCGAGTCGGCGCGAACTTGCGGCAAGGTTTGGCTGTACCCGCTCACGCTGGGGCTGGTGCCGGTGAGTTGCTACTTGGCTACGGGCCCAAAGTGGACCGATATAACCTACTCTTCACGCTTTATCCGCGAGCCTGGGGTATTGGCCCAGCAAGTCACCCGCTATCTGAAGATCGATACTGACGAGCGAGGCACTTGTCGACATGAGGAGAAGGGGCGTTGCGCAGAAGGCGACGATGTTTTCTCTCTGGACGAGCAGCGTAATGCTTTGGTGGAAACCGATTCGAGAATCACGCGGGTAGAAGTAAATGCAGGACACGTCGAGATCGTTGGCAATGAGCGCGGCGCCCCGATAAAACTGATCAAGATTTTGCAGGATCAGGGTGTACTCCGCCCAACCGGAGCCCTGCATTTATCAGCCTTCAGCTTGCTACTTTCGCAGATATATCAGGAGATTGAATTGCAATAACAAAGCCAAAGGGGGCTGTCCCGTATCTCTAAAAAGTGTGACGGAAGGTGAAAGTCTTTTTTTTGGCCTAGAAAATTTTTATCATCAAGTTTTAACCCCGGTCCATGTTCCCCAACGTTTAAGGCTGCATGAGACTCATGGGACTGCGCGCGCTACACTTTGCCTCCATGGAGGCGGACCCGGAAGACGAGACATTGATGCTGCGCTATTGCGCGGGCGATGCCATGGCTTTTGAGACGCTATACCGCCGCCATCGCGGCCCGGTTTATCGCTATCTGCTGCGCCAGTGCGGCAACGCCGGCAGCGCCGACGAACTGTTCCAGGATGTCTGGTTGCGCGTGGTCAATGCGCGCATCGGCTATGAGGTGAAGGCGCGCTTCACGACCTGGCTGTATCGCATCGCGCACAATCGGCTGATGGATTTTTTTCGTTCGAATGCGCGCGCCCGGCTGGAGAGCTACGACGCGCTTGCGGACGGATTTCCTGATGACGAACCTTTGGGCGAACTACAAGTCGACTTCGACTCGGGTGCCGAGCCCGTTGAAGTCACGCTGGACCGCAAACGCGCTGCCGAGCGGCTTGTCGCTGCCATCGACACTTTGCCTGCGGCACAACGCGAAGCCTTTCTGCTGCGCGAAGAAGGCGGGCTGTCGCTGGAGGAAATTGCCGCCGCTACTGGCGTCAACGCCGAGACCGCCAAGAGCCGGCTGCGCTACGCGGTAGTCAAGCTGCGCTCCCTGCTGAAGGAATGCTCATGAACAAGAATGACGATCTGTCCCGGCTTTACCGCGATGCTGCACGGCCCGAGCCGCCGCAGGCGCTGGATGAGGCCATTCTCGCCGCCGCTCGCGACGCCGCAGGCGGCCGTCCGCAAAGCGTGCGCAGGTTGGCTAATACGCGGCGCTGGAGCGTGCCATTCGCCCTGGCGGCGACCGTATTACTCACCGTCTCGGTCACGCTGATGGTGCACGACGAACAACAAGCCGGCGATACTTCGTTCACGGTCCCCACAACAGTGCCGGCAAGGCCGGACGCCGAGCCTGCCACCGGATCTGCCATCGGGTCTACCATCGGGTCTGCCACCAGGTCTGCAAAATCGCGGCCCGAGACCCAGGCCGACACCCAAAGTGTGGAGCCGTTGGCCAAGCCCGCCTACCTGCCCACTCCGGCTGCGCGACGCAACACAGCGGAAGCCAAAGCCGACGCCGCAGCGATGGCGTCGCCCGCGCCGATGACCGACCAAATGACTGCAGTATTGCCCTCATCACCCGCCTCGTTCGCCCGTGAACGCGCCGACAAAATGGCACAGCCCGCACACGAACCGGCCCCGGCCGCGCAGGGCGCGCTGGCTACTGACGCGACTGCGCCCGGCGGCTCGATCAAGGCGGAAATGGCCGCGTCTGCGCCCGCGCCCGTTGTTGTCACACCCCGAGTGCTGGAGAAAAGTCGCGCCTTCTCGTCGTCCATCCGCCAAGAGGCGGAAGCGGGCAACTCGGCCAGTGATGAGAAATCGCCTGAACGCTGGATTGTTGAAATCCGCGCGTTGAAACGCATTGGCCGCACGCCTGCCGCCGAGGCCATGCTGATCGAATTCAGGAAGCGCTTTCCTGATTACAAGCTGCCCGACGATTTGAAGTGATTCGCATGACGCAGTCCGCAAGGGGTGCCAGAAATTTTTGTGTCGTTTAACCCCGTTCCTCCCGCCGTGTCGTTTACAGACGCAGATGTCCTGTCAACGACTCAAGGAGGTTCACATGAAAAAGATTCTTTCCACTTTGCTCGCAACGCTGCTGCTTGGCCTGGGCGGTTCAGCCCAGGCCGGTATGCTGGCCGACCTGTCCGTCATCAGCCGTAGCAGCGGTCGCGTGTTGCCGGTGTATGCCCACCAGGGGCGTTACTACGTCGCCGGCACCCCCGGCGAAAAATACGCGGTGGCGGTGCGCAACAAGCTCGGACAACGCATCATGGCGGTGGTTTCGGTGGATGGCGTCAACGTGGTGAGTGGCGAAACCGCTGCCTCGGAACAGACCGGCTACGTGCTGTGGTCGTCGATGCAATACGAAATCAACGGCTGGAGAAAAAGCACTGACGAAGTGGCCGCCTTCGTGTTCACCGCCCTGCCCGACAGCTATGCCGCGCGCACTGATCGTCCTGGCAACATCGGCGTAATTGGTCTCGCGGTGTTCCGCGAATATGAGCCGCCGCAACCGGCCGTAATGCCCGCGCCGATGCCTTATGGCGAATTGAGGAGCGATTCGATTAGCAAATCAGCCGAGGCTGAAGTGGGTGCAAGCGCGGCGCCGGCACAGCGCAAGTCGGAGGATCAGGCCAGCGCCAGGCGCGCTGACAAATCCAACTCCGCAATGCGCCAGCGCGAGGAAAAACTCGGCACCGGCCACGGCGAACGCGAATCCTCGCAAGTGAGTTACACCGATTTCCGCCGCGCCAGTGAGCGACCCTCCGAGGTCATCACCCTCTACTACGACAGCTACCACAACCTGCGCGCGCGCGGCATCATCCCGCCACCCTCGCGTGAAATTCCCAATCCGTTTCCGGGCAGCGGACAGTTCGTGCCGGACCCGAGAGGATGAGCTGAGTCGTCCAGGTGATAGGGAACGCGCCTACAGCACGCTGATGCCCGGCGCACCAGCGTGCAGACTGCCGATGATCGCGGCTTCGACGAAACCGTCCTGGCGAAAGATTTCCAGCACTTGCGCCGCGTTCTCCGCTTTGCACGCCACCAACAGACCGCCGCTGGTTTGCGGGTCGCTCAACAACTTGCCTTTCCATTCCGGGTAATCCGGCGGCAAGTGCACTTCGTGGCCGTAGCCGCTCCAGTTGCGGGTCGAAGCACCGGTGGCGAAGCCGGATTGCACATGGCTCAGAGCTTCCGCGATGACGGGAATTGCAGCAAAATTCACGGTCGCGGCAAGGCCAGCACCGCGACACATTTCGAGCAGATGACCGGCGAGGCCGAAGCCGGTCACGTCGGTCATGGCATGCACGCCGGACAGTGCGGCGAGGCGTGGGCCGGGGGTGTTGAGGCGCGTGGTGCAGTCCATCATCGCGGCGTAACCGGCGGTGGATAGCTGGCCTTTTTTCAGCGCTGCGGATAGGATGCCGACGCCCAGGGGTTTTCCCAGAATCAGCAGGTCGCCGGCCCGGGCGGCGCTGTTGCGTTTGACCAGCTTCGGATGCACCAGGCCGATGGCGACCAGACCATAGATCGGTTCCAACACGTCGATGGAATGGCCACCGGCGATGGGCACGCCTGCGGCCGCGCAGACCGATTCACCACCGGCGAGAATGCGCTGGATCACTTCTTCGGGCAACTTGGCCAGCGGCATGCCAACCAGCGCCAGGGCGAACAGCGGCGTGGCGCCCATGGCATACACGTCGGACGGCGCATTGGTGGCGGCGATGCGGCCGAAGTCGAACGGGTCGTCAACAATCGGCGTAAAAAAATCGGTGGTGGCAACGATGGCCTGCTCGTCGTTGAGCT
>JAYUFR010000198.1:0-4183 GCA_043738625.1 Sterolibacteriaceae bacterium | reverse complement strand
AGCATTCGGTGTCGACGAGGCGTATTCGATCGACACACTCACCGACAAGCTGGCGGAACTGTTCGCCAATCAGTCGGCGCTCTGGTACAGCGTGGGGTTCGACGCCGAGTGGGACGCCCGCATCACCGTTGCGCTCAATACGGTGCGCGGCCAGACGCGCGCCGGCAAACATGCGCCGACCACGATCCGCGACGTGCGGGCGGTGATCAACGAAATGCGCCTGGTCAAGGATGCCGCCGAAATCGACACCATGCGCCGCGCCGCGACAATTACTGCTGGCGCACATCGGCGTGCCATGGCGACCGCCCGCCCGGGCGGCTTCGAATACGAGATCGAAGCCGAACTGCTGCATGAGTTCCGTCGCCATGGCAGTCAATATCCGGCTTATACCTCGATCGTCGCCGCCGGTGCCAACGCCTGCGTGCTGCACTATATCGAGAACAACAAGCGCATTACCGATGGCGACCTGATCCTCATCGACGCCGGCTGCGAGCTCGACGGTTACGCCTCGGACGTCACCCGCACCTTCCCCGCCAATGGTCGCTTCAGCGGACCTCAGGCCGACGTTTATAACCTCGTGCTGGCCGCACAGGATGCCGCCGTTGCGACCATCAAACCCGGCGCCGGATTCAACGACCCCCACGATGCGGCCGTTCGGATACTGGCACAGGGCATGATCGATCTGAAGTTATTAAGTGGATCAGTCGATGGTGTTCTCGAATCCGAAAGCTACAAGCGTTTCTACATGCATCGCACCGGCCACTGGCTCGGTATCGACGTGCACGATGCCGGCGAATACAAGAACGGCGATGCATGGACGACGCTGACTCCCGGCAAGATGCTCACCGTCGAACCCGGCTGCTACATCCGCCCATCCGACGATGTGCCGGAGACGTTCTGGAATATCGGCGTGCGCATCGAGGACGATGCGCTGGTGACCGAACAAGGCTGCGAGCTCATCACCTCCGGCGCGCCAAAAACAGTAACCGACATCGAAGCCTTGATGCGCGATGCAAGAAAATGACCCCCAACCAACAACAAGTAGTGAGCAAAGCGAACCCGACCAATCGCCCCCTTTCTGCACCCGTCCGGGTGTCTCCGTCGAGGAAAGGGGGATGGGGGGATAGCCAATCATTTCGTGGTAACACCTCCGACAATAGCGGCCGAACGGTCGCTATTGTCGGAGGTGGACCAACGGGAATGTCGTTGGCGCTCGGGTTGTACCGTTGCGGGATTTCTTCCGAAATTTTCGACGCCCGCAGCCGGGATGACCACCGCAAGGAAAAGCGCGTCCTAGCGCTGTCGCACGGCTCGCGCCAAATCCTCGAATGGCTGGGTGTCTGGAACAGCATTGACACCACGCCCATCACAACCATCCACGTCTCCCAGCAAGGCGGCTTCGGCCGCACGCGCATCACTGCCGCCGGCGAAGGACTCAAGGCGCTGGGTTATGTCGCGCCGGCAACCAGCCTGATCAGCGCCCTGGACACTGCGGTTCAGCAAGCGGGCTTGATCTACAACGAACAGACGCGGGTTGAAAACGTCGAGGTCAAAGACGCTGTGGTAAATCTCCTGACCACCGGTGGCAACTGCGCGGCTGCACTGGTCGCCTATGCCGAAGGTTCGGTGGGCGAAGGCGTCGGCATCCGTACACACAATTACAGCCAGCATGCCGTGACCTGCATCGCCACCACCGATGCGCCGCACAACAACCAGGCCTGGGAACGTTTTACCGCGCATGGGCCGGTGGCACTGCTCCCTTATGGTGCGCAATTGGCGGTGGTATTGACCTGCCGATCCGATACCGCCGATACAATCACCGCACTGGATGACGCAGCATTTGTCGATCTGCTGCAACAACAATTCGGACAACGCATGCGCTTCGTCTCGGTTGGGCCGCGCACTGTCTTCCCGCTGGGTCTGCGTTATCGGCGCCACACTATCGGCCCACGCCAGGTTTGGCTCGGCAATGCGGCGCAGACACTGCACCCGGTGGCCGGACAGGGTTTCAATCTGGCCTTGCGCGATATCCGCCAACTGGCGAATTCCCTCGCCGATGTCCCCGACGCAGGCGACGCGACAGTGCTCGCCCGCCACGCGCAATCGCGTCGCATGGACAGACGCGCCACAATCGGTGCCACCGACACGTTGGTGCGCCTGTTCAGCAACGACAATCCGCTCTTGCGGCATGTGCGCGGCGCCGGATTGCTGGCATTGGACTTGGTCCCGCCGGCGCGATCCTTCCTCGCGCGGCGCATGATGTTCGGTGCACGCGCCTGGCCATAATGCCGCGTACCCACCCGCCATCCGGTTTCAGATAGAATCCGCGCCTTCCCCCTGAACAAACCGGCATGGACTTTCTCGGCTTTCAGTTGCGCAACAATCTGTTCGTCGCGCCTATGGCCGGGGTGACTGATCGCCCGTTCCGTCAACTGTGCAAAAAACTGGGCGCCGGATTCGCGGTGTCAGAGATGGTTTCGTCCAACTCGCTGTTGTATGGCAGCGCCAAGACACGCCGACGTGCCAACCACGAAGGTGAAGTTGCCCCCGTCTCGGTGCAGATTGCCGGCACCGATCCGCAAATGATGGCCGATGCGGCGCGTCACAATGTCGACCATGGCGCGCAGATCATCGACATCAACATGGGTTGCCCGGCGAAGAAGGTATGCAATGTCATGGCCGGCTCGGCGCTGATGCAAAACGAATCGCTGGTGGCGAAGATACTCGCCGCTGTTGTCGCCGCGGTGCCGGATACGCCGGTGACCCTCAAGTTCCGCACTGGCTGGGATCGCCAGCACAAGAACGCGCCGACCATCGCCCGCCTCGCCGAAGAACAAGGCATCCGTGCCGTCGCCATTCACGGCCGCACCCGCGCCGACCAGTACATGGGAGAGGCGGAATACGACACCGTCGCGCTGGTCAAGAGCCTGGTGAAAATTCCGGTCATCGCCAACGGCGACATCACCACGCCGCAGCAGGCGAAGTTCGTGCTGGATTACACCCAGGCCGACGGCGTCATGATCGGCCGCGCCGCGCAAGGACGTCCCTGGCTGTTTCGCGAGATTGAACATTATCTGCGTACCGGCGCGGAACTCGCGCCGCCCAAAGTGGCGGAGATTCATCGCACCCTGCGCGAGCACCTGACCGACCTCTACGGTTTTTATGGCGAAGAGACCGGCATCAGGATCGCGCGCAAACATATCAGCTGGTATACCAAGGGATTGATTGGTTCCTCGCACTTCCGTCATGCCATGAACCAATTGCTGACGGTCGAGGCGCAACTGGCGGCGACCGACGAATTCTTTCTGGAGCAGGCGGCCGCCAACGATCACCTGCATTACGAAGAGGCGCTTGCGGCATGAGCAACGAACTCGACGACTGTGTCAAGCGCACGCTGAACCGCTACTTTCGCGACCTCGACGGCGAAGCGCCGCACGCTGTGTACGACATGGTGTTGCGCAGCGTCGAAAAGTCCATGCTCGAAGTCGTGATGCGCCAGACCGACGGCAATCAGTCCGCCGCCGCCGAGATTCTGGGCATCAACCGCAATACCCTGCGCCGCAAGCTCAACGATTACGATTTGCTTTAAATCTGTCAAGCGTCGTGAGCCGAGAATCGAGGGGAAAACCTTCACTCCGGACCGCTCTCGGCTCTCCACTCTCCACTCTCGACTCAAAAAATGAAAGTCACCCAAGCCCTGATCAGCGTGTCCGACAAACACGGGGTCATCGATTTCGCACGCGCGTTGATTCAGCTCGACATCAAGCTGCTGTCCACTGGCGGTACCGCCAAATTGCTGCGCGATGCCGGGTTGCCAGTCACCGATGTTTCCGACTACACCGGTTTTCCGGAAATGCTGGATGGCCGCGTCAAGACGCTGCATCCAAAAGTCCATGGCGGCATTCTCGGTCGACGCGATCTGGCGGAACATGCGAAGACCATGGCCGCGCATGACATTCCGCCCATCGACCTGGTCGTCGTGAATCTCTATCCGTTTCGCGAAACCGTGGCCAAGCCCGGCTGCACGCTGGACGACGCGATCGAGAACATTGACATCGGCGGCCCGACGATGGTGCGTGCCGCTGCCAAGAATCATGGCAATGAACAGGGTGGTGTCGGTATCGTCACAGAACCCGCCGACTACGCGCCGGTGCTCGAGGAACTGAAGCGCAATGGCTGCGCC
>JAYUFR010000197.1:0-4191 GCA_043738625.1 Sterolibacteriaceae bacterium | reverse complement strand
CCAGTGTGCTCGGCAACGCATTCCAGTCCAGCCAAAGCGACTGCGTATTTTCACCCGCGAAGAGTTTGGTGAGCAGTGTGTCGTTGTTTTGGCGGGCCACAATTTTCCAGGCGATGTGGCGTGGCGGGTCACTGAACTGGTGATCGCGCAGACCGGCGAAATCATCGCTGCCGCTGCCCTGGCGGCGACTGCCGCGCTGTTCGCCACTACCGGTGGGGAGCGGCGGCGCTTCGCGAGCTGGCGCGGGATACACCAGACAGCGCTGCGCAGGTGCTGCATAGCTCCAGGCCCTGACCAGACCGAGTGGATAGGTGGTCTCCAGCGTCACTCGCGGCAACGTCAGCCAGCCGCGCTGCCACGCCGTAACGGGCAGGGCCGCTTCAAACTTGTCGTTAGCGGGAACGTCGACGCTGACAGGCGCCTCCTTTTGCGCCCACAGGCGCAGCGACAGGCGTTCGGCATTGCGCAGGTTGTGCAGCACCAGCCCGAAACGTGCGGCCTCACCGGCAAACACCGGCTCGCAGCGGCCGGTGGTGATGCGCAGGTGAGCCAGGTTACGGAAAGTGTTGAGGATGGTGGCCACGCCCAGTCCGCCGAGCAGAAAGACGAGGGCATAGCCGAGACTGAGCGTGTAGTTGATGGTGCCGATCAGCATGACCACCAGGGCGACGAAATATGCCAACCCGGCGCGCGTCGGCAACACGAACACGCGCCGCTGGGTGAGGATGATCGGGGTCGGTTCCGGTGGGCGCCCGCGCAGGGCCCAGTTGCTGAAGGCCTGGTCGACTCTGTCGGCGAGCGCCATCTAGGCGGTGAAAACGAAGAGTGAGGAGTGAGGAGTGAGGAGTACACCATTTGCGCTGCCACGTATGTTCGTCAAAGCCACTACGTGTGGTGGCCGACAGGTTTTTCCCAGAGTGCCCTTACTCACTTTTTCTCTCACCCCTCGCCCCTTGCTGAGTCAAGGCAGCGCTACCGACTCGATCAGCCGCCGTGCGATTTCGGTGCTGCCTGGCGCAGTGGTGCTATTGGTCGATGGACGCAATCGATGGCCAGCCACTGCGGGCAGTACCGCCTGAATGTCTTCAGGCAGCACGTGGTCGCGCTTGTCCACCAAGGCCCAGGCCCGTGCGGCGGCAAGCAAGCCGAGCGCGGCGCGCGGCGACAGGCCGGCTTCGAAGTCGGGCGAGTGACGGGTGAATTCGGCGATGGCCTGCACGTAGTCAATCAGCGGCGGTGCGGCATGAATTGCAATCGCTCGCCGCTGCAATTCGAGCAGGGTTTCAGCCGTCAGGCATGGCCTGAGCGCAGCCAGCATTTCACGGCGGTCCGCGCCGGCAAGCAATGCGCGTTCTGCGGCGCGGTCGGGGTAGCCCAGTTCAATGCGCATCAGGAAACGGTCGAGTTGCGATTCTGGCAGCGGAAAGGTGCCGACCTGATGGTTAGGATTTTGGGTGGCGATGACAAAGAAAGGTTGCGGCAATGGACGGGTTTGCCCTTCCGCGGTGACCTGGCGTTCTTCCATGGCTTCGAGCAAGGCACTCTGCGCCTTGGGCGTGGCGCGATTGACTTCGTCAGCAAGAATCACCTGGGCAAAGATCGGACCGGGGTGAAAGCGGAATGCATTCGAATCGCGGTCATACACCGAGACGCCGAGAATGTCGGCTGGCAGCAGGTCGCTGGTGAACTGGATGCGCTGGAAGTCGAGTCCCAGCAGGCGCGCCAGTACCTGAGCCAACGTGGTCTTGCCCACGCCGGGAAGATCTTCGATCAGCAGGTGGCCGTGCGCCAACAGGCAGGCGACTGCGCAGCGAATTTGACTGTCCTTGCCGAGAATGATGCGGCCGGCTTCACACAATATTTGGTCGATGCCACTGGAAGGCGCTATGTCAGCCATGGTCAGTCATGATGGGAGTGTCTGAGGGATAATGCGCTCCGGATTGTAAGTCATCTCGCTGGAACCCATGACGACAGCGTTTATTACTCACCGCGATTGCTGGCTGCACGACATGGGCAGCCACCATCCGGAATGCCCCGAGCGTCTCTCTGCCATTCAGGATCGCCTGATTGCCGCCGGACTGGATCAGTATCTGCAACACTACGAGGCACCGCTGGCGGAGCATGAACAGTTGCTGCGCGCGCATAGCGCCGAGCATATCGAACACATCCGTGCGACTGCCCCGGCGCATGGCACGGTACATCTCGATGCCGATACTGCGATGTCGCCGGGTACCTGGCAAGCCGCACTGCGAGCGGCTGGAGCAGGTGTGCTCGGTGTTGATCTGGTGATGCGGGCCGAGGTGGTAAATGTTTTTTGCGCGGTGCGGCCGCCCGGTCATCATGCAGAGCGCGGACGCGCAATGGGATTCTGTTTTTTTAATAACGTTGCGGTTGCCGCACGTCATGCGACTGATGTTTGGGGCATGAAACGAGTTGCGATTGTCGACTTCGATGTGCATCACGGCAATGGCACCGAGGATATTCTGGCGGGCGATGAACGGATGCTGATGGTGGGCAGCTTTCAACATCCGTTCTACCCCTACAGCGGTGACCAGAGCACGGCGGCGAACATCTTCAACGTGCCATTGCCGGCTGGCACCCGTGGCGATGTGTTTCGCGCGATGGTGGATGAGCGTTGGCTGCCGCGATTGCGTGACTTTGCGCCTGAACTGGTCCTGGTATCGGCAGGTTTCGACGCCCACCGTGAGGACGACATGGCGTCCCTGGGGCTGGTCGAATCCGACTATGCGTGGGTAACGCAGCAGATCAAACAGGTTGCAGATGCATCGGCTGGAGGGCGCATCGTTTCCATGCTGGAGGGTGGCTACGTGCTTTCAGCCTTGGGTCGCAGCGTGGCCGCGCATATCAAGGTGCTATTAGGTCTGTAACCGTCTGTAACCACGAATTCAACCGCTGGCACTAGGGTAAAATCGGCGACTTTCCAGAATTGGCTCTTCCATCATGATCACCGGCTCCATTCCGGCTCTTGTCACTCCCATGCACGACGATGGCAGTCTTGACTTGCCGCACTTCCGCAGTCTCATCGACTGGCATGTGCGGGAGGGTTCGGATGCGCTTACCGTGGTTGGCACGACCGGCGAATCGCCGACCGTCGACGTCGATGAGCATTGCCTGTTGATCAAGGCTGCGGTCGACCATGCCGCGAAACGCGTACCGGTGATTGCCGGTACCGGCGCCAATTCGACGCGTGAAGCCATTGAACTGGCGCACTTTGCCAAGCAGTCCGGCGCTGATGCCCATCTCTCTGTCGTACCCTATTACAACCGGCCGACCCAGGAAGGGCTCTATCGGCACTTCAAGGCGATCGCCGAAGCGGTGGATTTGCCGATGATTGTTTACAACGTGCCGGGCCGCACAGTGGCTGATCTGGCCAACGACACTACGCTGCGCCTGGCGCAGGTGCCGGGCATCGTTGGTATCAAGGATGCGACTGGTGGCATCGAGCGCGGTGCCGATTTGCTCAAGCGTTTGCCGCCCGAGTTTGCGGTCTATAGTGGTGATGATGGAACTGCGCTAGCGCTGATCCTGCTCGGTGCGCATGGCACGATTTCGGTGACCGCCAATGTGGCGCCGCGCCTGATGCACGAAATGTGTGCCGCCGCATTGGCGGGCGATCTGGTCACAGCACGGGAAATCAACTTCCGGTTGCTGGGCTTGCATCGCATTCTGTTTGTGGAAGCCAACCCGATTCCGGTTAAATGGGCGGTGCAGCAGATGGGTTTGATTGAAGACGGCTTACGCTTGCCAATGACGACGCTATCGCCTGAGTCGCATGAGCGTGTGCGGCAGGCGATGCGTGAAGCAGATATTGGAATTTAATCTTTCATGATTGGACGATTGCGCATGAAGTCAAAGTTGGGATTGATCCTGTTGAGTATTGTGTTAGCCGGTTGCAACGCATCCTGGTTCGAAACGAAAAAGGTGGACTACAAGTCGGCGGGGAAATTACCGCAGCTTGAAGTCCCGCCTGACCTGAGTGCGCCAAGCCGCGACGAGCGCTACGCAGTGCCCGATATCGATACCAAGGGATCTGCAACGTTCTCCAGCTATTCCGGAGAGCGTGGCGGGCAAGTACGAACCACTACAGCGCAAGACCTGCTGCCCCAGATCGACAAAATGCGCATCGAGCGCTCAGGTACGCAGCGCTGGCTGGTGGTGCCCGGGACGCCG
>JAYUFR010000196.1:0-12497 GCA_043738625.1 Sterolibacteriaceae bacterium | reverse complement strand
GCAAGGCGAGGACGCTCATTGTCGACCTCGACTTGCTGCCGGCGCTCCAGGACAGCATCGGACAATTGCCGGGCATCAAGCAGGTCATCCTCTGGTCGCGCAGCGGCAAGCTGCCTTCTCCGCTGCCCAAGGTGGGCAATTGCGAAGTCATCCCCTTCACCAGCCTCGTCACGGCCGACACCTCCAACCCGGGCATCGCCGTTGCACCGCAGGACATCGGCGCCATCATGTTCACCTCCGGCACCACCGGGCTGTCCAAGGGCGTGATGATGCCGCACGGCCAGCTCTACCTGTTTGCCGAAATCAACGTCCGCGCGCTGGAGTTGACGGGCGAAGACACCTACATGACCGGCTTCCCGCTGTTCCATGCCAATGCCCAGTTGCTCACCCTGTACCCGAGCATGATCGCCGGCATGCGTTGCGTGCTCTACGAGCGCTTCAGCGCCACGCAGTGGGTGGATCGCCTGCACAGCAGCGGCGCCACAGTGACCAATTCGCTGGGTGTCGTGCTGCCCTTCGTCTTCGCACAGCCGCCGACACCGCGCGACGGCACCCACAAGCTGCGTCGCATCCTGTCGGCGCCGACGCCGTACGGCATCCTGGACGAATTCAAGGCGCGCTTCAACGTGCACAACTTTGTCGAAGGCTTCGGCCAGACCGAGATCTGCTGCCCGATCATGACGCCGCTGGCCCGGGCCCAATCCCGCCCCAAGGGCGCTGCCGGCCTGAACCTGGAACAGTTTTTCGAGATTCGCCTGGTCGATCCGGAAACCGATGAAGAAGTAGCGACGGGTGAAGTCGGCGAACTCATGCTGCGCCACAAGACGCCATGGACCATCAATGTCGGCTACGTCAGCATGCCGGAGAAGTCCGCCGAAGCCTGGCGCAATCTCTGGTTCCACACCGGCGACGGCGTTCGCCGTGATGCAGAGGGCTGGTACTACTTTGTCGATCGCCTCAAGGATGCGCTGCGTCGCCGTGGTGAGAACATCTCCTCCTACGAAGTCGAAGCGCCGATACGCGAACACCCTGCCGTGGCCGACGTGGCCATCGTGGCAGTGCCGTGCGACATGGAAGGCGGCGAAGATGAGGTCAAGGCCTGCATCATCCTCAAACCCGGCGAATCGGCTTCGCCCGAAGAATTGATTCAGTGGTGCGATGGTCGCATCCCCAGCTTTGCAGTTCCGCGCTACATCGAATTCATGAACGAGTTCCCCAAGACGCCTTCGGAAAAGGTTCGCAAAAATGTGCTGCGGTCCAGCGGCATCAACGATGACACCTGGGATCGGGTCAAGGCCGGTGTGACCCTGAGCGACGAGCGCGACAAGGCGGCAAAAAAGAAGTCCTGAAAAATTCGAATATTCGTCAAACCGCCGTGTAGCAACAACAATGCACCGGCCGCATTTGGGAGATTGATTTGAGCAAACTATGTGAAGGCCGCGTGGCCATCGTGACTGGCGGCGCCCGCGGCGTCGGCCGCGATTATTCGCTGATGCTGGCCAAGCATGGTGCCAGGGTGGTGGTCAACGACATCGGCGGCGACGAGGCCGGTCGTGGCGCCGACGTTACCCCGGCGCAGCAGGTGGTCGACGAAATCCGTGCCGCCGGTGGCGAAGCGGTGGTCAACGGCGGCGACGTTTCCAATTGGAAGTCGGCGCAGGAGATGGTGCAGCAGGCGCTCGACACCTACGGCCGTCTCGACGTGCTGATCAACAACGCCGGCATTCTGCGCGACAAGATGTTCGTCAACATGACCGAGGCCGACTGGGACGACGTGATTCGCGTTCATCTCAAGGGCACTGCCGCGCCTTCCCACCATGCCGTTTCGCACTGGCGCGCCAACAAGAAGGCCGGCAACACCAACGACGCCCGCATCATCAACACCACCTCGCATTCGGGCCTGTTCGGCAGCCTGGTCGGACAGACCAACTACGCCTCGGCCAAGGCAGGAATCGCCTCCTTCTCGCTGGTGCTGGCCAATGAAATGGCCGGCGCCGGCTACGGCGTCACGGTCAACGTGATAGCCCCACGCGCCAACACGCGCCTCACTGCCGGCATGGTGTACAGCGAGGAAGTGCTGCGCCGGCGCAGCCCGACCTGGATCGCCGCGCTGGCGACCTGGCTGGCCAGTGGCGAGTCGGCCGACATCACCGGCCGCATCTTCGAAGCCTGGGGCATCCGCTACTCGGTGCTGGAGGGCTACACCCACGGCCCGGAAATGGAAGCGCAGGAAGACCCCACCAAGCTCAACGCCGAAGTGCATCGCATCGTCGCCGCCGCACGCCCAAACCAGATCCACGAGCGCGGCGAGCCCTCGAAGATCTGACCCACCCGACCATCCGAAAGCGATTCGTCATGCTGAACTACGACAAAGTCCTCAATTACAAATTCGATCCGATCGAGCAGAGCTACACCATCCGCGACACCATGCTGTACGCGCTCGGCCTCGGCTTGAGCAAGGATCCGCTCAACCGTGACGAACTGAAATTCACCTTCGAGAAAAACCTCCAGGCGCTGCCGACCATGGCCGTGGTGCTGTGCCGTCCGGGCGTCTGGTACAAGGAGCCCGAGCTTGGCATCGATTTTGTCAAGCTGCTGCATGGCGAGCAAAGCCTGACCGTACGCGGCGCAATCCCGCCCGAAGCCACAATGATTGGGCAGAACAAGGTCACCAAAATCATCGACAAGGGCGAAGGCAAGGGTGCGCTGCTCTACATCGACCGCGAACTGTTCGACAAGGCCAGCGGTGATTCCATTGCCGTCATGACCCACACGCTGGTGCTGCGCGGCAACGGCGGATTTAGTGGCGGGGGCGGCGCCAAGGTCGACGTGCCGAAACCCCACGCGATGCCGGAACGCCCCGCTGACATGACTGCGGAATGCGCCATCGATCCGCGCGCCGCCCTGATCTACCGCCTCAGCGGCGACGACAATCCGATCCACGCCGATCCCGACCTGGCGATCAAGGCGGGGTTTCCCAAGCCGATCTTCCATGGCCTTGGCACCTTCGGCATGGCGATTTTCGAGATCATCAAGCACGTTTGCAAATATCAGGCGGACCAGCTCACTGCCCTCGACCTGCGCTTCAGTTCGCCGGTTTATCCGGGCGAAACATTCCGTACCGAAATCTGGATTGACGGCAAGACTGTCTTTTTCCGATGCACCGCCGTCGAGCGCAACGTCAAGATCGTCGACAACGGTCGTGCCATCCTTGCCTGATCACCTCACACATCCACACACAAACAGGAAATCACACCATGGCCTTCAAGCACATCCTCTTCGAAAAGCGCGGCGGAACAGGCTGGATCACTTTCAACCATGCGGAGCGGCACAACAGCTTCGACTACGCAATGATGGTCGAGTACTCCACAGCGCTGGAAATGTGCCATGACGACAAGACGCTCGGCGTCGTCGTCGTTACCGGTGCCGGCGACAAGGCCTTCTGTGCCGGCGGCTACCTCGCCGACCTGAAGAATTTCTCGCCGGAAAAAGGCCGCAAGCTGTTCGATGCAGCCGTCAAGGGCCTGACCCTGATGCGTCGTATTCGCCAGCCGGTGATCGCGGCCGTGAATGGTGTCGCGATCGGTGGCGGCAACGAAGTCGTGATCTGCGCCGACCTCGCCATCGCCTCCGAGCATGCCAGGTTCGGCCAGGTTGGCCCCAAGGTCGGCAGCTCGCCCTTCTTCGGTGGCACTAATCTGCTGGCATTGACCATTGGCGAAAAGAAGACCCGCGAAGTCATCTACATGTGCAAGCAATACACCGCGCAGGAAGCGCTCGATCTGGGCATGATCAACAAGGTCGTACCACACGCCAAGCTGCATGAGGAAGTTCAGGAATGGTGTGAAACGCTGCTCGACCGCAGCCCGACTTATCTCGAAATGACCAAGGTGGGCGCGAACTGCTGGTTTGAAATGTTGATGCCCTCGTTCGAGATGGCGAAGCAGGCCATGATACAAATCGCCGGCAACCCCGAGCAGACCGAAGGCGCCACCGCCTTCATGGAAAAGCGCAAGCCGAACTTCCGCCAGTTCCGCAAGGCCGAAGAGTGATCAAGTAGTCGGCATTCCACTACGAGGCGCAGCCTGTGCGTCGTCCAGCAAAGGATCCAGCACGTGAATGAACGCAACTTCTTCAACGCCGACCACGAACAGTTTCGCGACACGGTAAAGAAATTCATCGACCGCGAAATTGCCCCTTACCACCAGCAGTGGGAGGAGGACGGCATCGTGCCGCGCGCGTTGTGGCTGAAGGCGGGAGAAACCGGCCTGTTGTGCTGCTCGATTCCCGAAGCCTACGGCGGGCTGGGACTGGATTATCTGTTCCAGGTCATCATGGTGGAAGAAATGGCCAAAGGCGGCTACACCGGGCCGGGCTTCTACATTCACTCCGAGATGGCGGCGACCTACATCGAATCCTTCGGCAGCGAAGAGCAGAAAATCCAATGGCTGCCGAAGATGGTCAGCGGCGCAGCTATCGCTGCGTTGGGGTTGACCGAACCGCACGCCGGCTCCGATCTCAAGGCCATCCGCACGCGCGCCGTGCGCGACGGTGACGATTATGTGATCAACGGCCAGAAGGTATTCATCTCCAACGGCCAATTGTGCGATCTCGTCATTCTTGCCACCAAGACCGACAGCGCTGCCGGCGCCAAGGGCGTCACGCTGTTTCTGGTCGACACCCGCCTGCCCGGATTCAAGCGCGGCAGGAATCTCCAGAAACTCGGGCTGAAGGCGCAAGACACGTCGGAACTTTTCTTCGAAGACCTGCGTGTCCCTGCCAGCGCCATGCTCGGCAGCGAGGGCCAAGGGTTTGCCATCATGATGGCAAAGCTGGCCCAGGAGCGCCTGACCCAGGCCATTCGCTCGGCCACGGTGGTGGAAACCGTCATCGACTACACGGTGGACTACACCGCCCAGCGTGAAGCCTTCGGCAAGACCATCGCCGATTTTCAGAACACCCAGTTCAAGATGGCCGAACTCAAGACCGAGGCCGTGATCGGCCGCGTGTTTACCGACCACTGCATCCAGCAGTTCATGGACGGCAAGCTCACGCCGATCGATTCAGCAATGGCCAAGATGTGGATGTCCAACCTGCACTGCAAGGTGGTGGACGAATGCCTGCAACTGTTCGGCGGCTGGGGCTACATGTGGGAATACCCGATTGCCCGGGCCTATGCCGATGCCCGCATCGTCAAGATCGCCGGCGGTTCGATCGAGATCATGAAGCACCTGATCGGCCGCGATTTGTACGAAAAGGCGAAGGAAAAAGCTTAACCACAGAGGACACAGAGGACGCAGAGGAAAATCAAAATCCTCTTGTTTTCCTCTGCGTCCTCCGCGTCCTCTGTGGTGAAAGATTTTCTGTTCGAAGGAGAAAACAATGGTCGCAAGTAGTGCGCAGGAAATCTCCGCAGCGGACATCGATCATTCCGTCGCTCCGCTGTTCCAGCCGATCAAGATCAAGTCGCTCGAACTCAAGAACCGCATCGTCATGCCGGCCATGGGACACGGCAAGGCCCGCGGCGGCGTGCTTGGCCCCAGCTTCCACCGCTACTACCAGATGCGTGCCGAGGCCGGTACCAGCCTGCTGATCGGCGAGGCTTCAGCGATCGGCGACCCCGTCGCACCGATCGAGCCCGACCAGACCCACTTCCACAGCCTGTGGCCGCTGACCGACTGGCAACAAATCGCCAAGGTGGTCCATGCGGCCGGCGCGAAAATCATTCCCCAGTTGTGGCACGTCGGCATGATTCGCAAGTCCCGCGCCTGGCCCTTCTACCACCTGCCTTCGCGCGGCCCGTCCGGCCTCTACATCACGCCCACCGACGGCACGCCGATGAAGGAGCCGGTGCAACAGTCGGAACCGATGACGCAGGCGGACATCGACGAGGTCATCGCCATCTACGGCCAGGGCGCGGCGGACGCGCAACGCCTTGGCTTCGACGGTATCGAGATCCACGCCGCGCACGGCTACCTGATCGACCAATTTTTCTGGCACATCACCAATCGCCGCAGCGACGGCTACGGCGGCAAGACTCTGCGCGAGCGCTCGCGCTTCGCCGCCGAAGTGGTGAAGGAATGCCGGCGCCGGACCGGTCCCGATTTCCCCATTTTCTTCCGCTACTCGCAATGGAAGATCCAGGACTACGGCGCGAAACTGGCCGCGACGCCGCAGGAACTCGCCGGCCTGGTCGAGACACTTGTCGATGCCGGCGTTGACTGCTTCCACGCCTCAACGCGGCGTTTCTGGGCGGCGGAATTCGGGGGCAGCGACATGAATCTTGCCGGGTGGACAAAAAAAATCAGCGGCCTGCCCACCATCACCGTCGGCTCCATCAGCCTCGACAAGGAACTGGTGCCCTACACCATCCGCCGCCAGGTCAAGGACGAGAAGGCCAAGCTGACCACGATCACCAACCTGAATCGCCTGATGGAAATGTTCAACCGCGGCGATTTCGACATGATCGGCGTCGGCCGCGCGATGCTCTCCAACCCGGACTGGACGACACTGGTTCGTACGGGACGCCAGGATCTGCTGCAAGCCTATGACGCCGACAGCCTCGCCAAATCCACCGACTTTCCCGATCTGGCGCCACCGCCGAGCCGAGGGCACTGAGCTACTCGGGCTATAACTCCATCTGCGCGGAGCGCCTGGCATTCACCGCATCAACACCAGCTCTTCCGCCATTGACGGATGCAGCGCGACGGTATCGTCGAACTGTGCCTTGGTGAGTTTCGCCTTCACCGCAATCGCTGCGGCCTGGAGGATTTCCGGCGCGTCCGGCCCGATCATGTGGAGGCCGACAACGACACCGGTTTCGGGATGCACGACAAGTTTGTAGAGTGCGCGTTCATGCCGGTCCGCCAGCACATTTTTCATCGCGCGGAAATCCGACGTGTAAATTTTGGCCGAACCAAATTTGTTCCGCGCCTCGGCTTCGGTCATCCCCACGCCAGCCATGGGAGGGCTGCTGAACACGGCCGAGGGAATGCAGCCGTAATCGACGCGACGAGGGGTGTTGCCGAAGACAGTGTCGGCGAAGGCCTGACCCTCGCGGATCGCCACCGGGGTGAGCTGCACGCGGTTGGTGACATCGCCCACGGCATACACGCTGTCGCAGGTCGACTTGTTGTCTGCGTCTACCTTGATCGCACCCTTGGCGTCCAACTCAACACCGATTTTTTCCAGTCCCAACCCATCGGTATGCGGTCGCCGCCCCATCGCGAACAACACCATGTCGGCAGGCACCGGGTCATGGCCACTCATGTGAACATGCAGCGAACCGTCATCCTGCTTGACGATTTTCTCGAATGCGGCATGGAACTTGAACTCGATGCCCTTGGTCATCGATATCTGCAGCAGCCGGTCGCGGATTTGTTCGTCATAGCCGCGCAGGATCACGTCGCTACGGTTGACCACCGTCACGTGGGCGCCGAGCTGATGAAATATGCCCGCGAACTCCATGGCGATATAGCCGGCCCCCGCGATCACCACCCGCCGGGGAAAGTTTTCAAGGTGAAACACCTCGTTCGAGGTGATGCCATGCTCCGCGCCTTGAAACTGCGGCACGACCGGCCATGCGCCGGTGGCAACGAGGATGACTTTCGCGGTCACCGTGCGGCCCGACGCCAACGTCACCTGGTGCGGCCCGGTCACGGTCACCCGTTCCCGGATCACCTCGACCTTGTTGTTGTCGAGGGTGTTGGTGTAGAGCCCCTCCAGCCGCGTGACTTCGGCAAGCACGTTGTCGCGCAGGGAGGTCCAGTCAAACTCGCACGCCGGCACGTTCCAGCCGAAGCGCCGCGCGTCCTGCAAATCCTCGGCGAAATGCGCTGCATAGACGAGCAGCTTTTTGGGCACGCAACCGCGAATGACGCAGGTGCCGCCGACCCGGTATTCCTCGGCGATCATGACTTTTGCGCCATGGGCGGACGACACCCGTGCCGCGCGCACGCCGCCGGAACCTGCGCCGATGACGAAAAGATCGCAGTCATAACTTGGCATATGTGTATCCCTTGTTCATCAGTGATCGAATGATTCTCGCAGACATCCGGCCTGGGGTGGTGAGCCTGCGGCACGCCGGCGTCAAGGTGCTGGACGATACAAGGTTTAACGCAGCGCGTGTACCAGAGGTCGGTTGATGCCGTAGCCCTTGCGGGCCTTGCCGCTCGTGCGGCGCTGCATGCTGTGAGGTCAGCGCATGCGTTTGGGGCGACGCACGGCGCGCACTTTGCCGCTGGCACCGCCGCCCGCGTAAAACAGGTCGGCGCCGTCGGACTCAAGGCCCGACACCCCGACGCCTTCAGGCATGGTGAGGCGGGCCAACACCTTGCCGCTGTCGGGGCGATGCGGCGAATATCGCTCTGCTCGCCTTCCCATGTGCCATGCCAGAACTCGCCGTCGACCCACGTCACGCCCGTGACGAAGCGGTTCGACTCGATGGTGCGCAGGATCGCGCCCGTCTGCGGGGCCCGAGTCGAGACCTTTGCCGGGTGAAGGTCTCGTCGCGACGGGATCTACTGGCAACGTCGGCTTGAGACTTTGCATGTGGGCGCGTAGCTGACTGTGGCTCCCGGTATAGCCCAGCGCCACGATCTCGCGCATGAGCACCGTCGCCGGTATCCAGGCCGGGCGCGCCGCTGTCTGGCGTTCCCGTAAGTAATCCACAAATGGTGACAGCTTTGTCGCTCGTTTCTTTTTCCGCGCGTACTGCGGCAGACCGTCCGCCGCCAAGTGACTGCGTACCGTATTCACCGCACATCCCACCTCTTCGGCAATCTTGCGCAAGCTCATGCCGTGCTTCCTCAGCAATTCGATTTCCACATACACCTCGTCTGTGATCACGGCCGCTTTCAAAATCCGGCCATCTTCTCAAATCGGTGTATCAGTTTTCAATCGGCGGTCTGTATCAATTTACATCCGGCGCTGACAACGCAATAACCAACACTTTGACCAGCACTTCGCCCGACCGCGGCAGCAGCGCAAAACCATTCGGCGTCGCCCGCACCTCGGCCAGCGCGCGAAGCTCCCGGCGCAGGCGGCCGAGCTCGACACGGAGCCGCGCGCGATGCGACTCGTTGATGCGCCGGGCACGGAACGCGTGCGCGCAGAGTGTCTCGCGGGTCGCCTCGCCGGGCCATGCTTCGGCCAGCGAGCGCAGCAGCGCAAACAACACCGGGCGGCGCGCAAGGCGCACTTCATGTCCCTCCGCGCGTGCGGCGCGCCGGCACGCGTCGACGATCAGGTGCTGGGAAGCAAGCACCGTCTCGACTTCCGCCAGCACCTCCGCCAGCACCTCCGCCAGCACCAGCAGTTGTTCCGCGCCACCCACTTCGGTCACCCGGCCGAGAAGGAGCAACCGGCGAATCTGTAGCAGCGCGGCGTGAAGTCCGTTGTCGTGATCGCGCAGTGCGTCGAACGTGCGCCTGGCCTCGTCAAGTGCTAGCGTCGGCCATTGGAGGTCGCGCGCCGCAACAGCAGCCTGGCTTTGCCAAGCTCGCCAAGCTGGGCCATGGCGATGCCGCGCAGGGCGAGCGCCGGCGCGTCGTCCCGTAGCGCGATCCGCTTCAGCGCGCCCAGGGGGTCGCCTGCCTCAACTGCCCTTGCTGCCGCCGTGATGAGCGAATCCATGCAGCGATCTTATCGCGCAGTCGGGTGCCGCCAAAGCGCGTCACAGGTGTTACTCCCCGTTTGTTGCCGCCGCAGTTAAGCTATGCTCACCGATCAATACACAAGGAGTTGTCATGACAACACATACAGTCGTTTCCAAGGACGAGTGGGTGGAAGCAAGAAAGCGCCTGTTGGTCAGGGAGAAGGAATTTACCCGTATGCGTGACCAGCTCAGTGCGGAGCGCCGTGCGCTGCCCTGGCTGCGCATCGACAAGGACTATACGTTCGATGGGCCGAACGGCCGCGAGACGCTGGCGCAACTGTTCGGCGACCGCAGCCAGCTCGTCGTGTACCACTTCATGTTCGCGCCCGAATGGGAGGTCGGCTGCAAGAGCTGCTCGTTCTGGGCCGACAATTTCAACGGTATCACCGATCACCTGCGGCAACGCGACGTCGCCTTTGTCGCCATTGCGCGCGCGCCTTTGGCCAAGCTGCAAGGCTTCGCCAAACGTCTGGGCTGGAGCTTCAAGTGGCTGTCGTCGCAGAGCAACGATTTCAATTACGACTTCGAGGTCTCCTTCCAGCCCGACGTACTGGCCCGCGGCGAGGCCATCTACAACTTCGCCAAGTTCCCGCAGGGAAGTTCGGACATGCCCGGCATCAGCGTGTTCGCCAGGGACGAGAGCGGCGCGGTGTTTCGCACCTACTCGACCTTCGGCCGCGGGCTCGACATGCTGAACACCGCGTACCACTACCTCGACCTCGTGCCCAAGGGCCGCGACGAAGCCGGGCTGGCTCACACGATGGAATGGGTGAAGCTGCGCGATCTCTACGATCGCTGACTGCCCCGGTTGCGCGCTGGCGGCCGCCGATGTCCGGGAGCGAAGCGGGGCGCGCACGAAACTTCGCACGAAACTTCGCACGAAACCTCGCACGAAACCTCGCACGAAACTTCGGTGGCTGGCCCTCGTTCCCGGCGCCCTCGCCGTGCTGGCTCCGAAGTGCCCCATGTGGCTCGTCGCCTACCTGTCGGCGTTCGGCGTCACGTTTGGCATGGCGAGCTTGGCCCTGTCCGTCCTCCGCCCGCTCGTCGTGGTATGCGCGGTGCTGGCGCTGGTATTCGCGCTTCGCGGCTCTGCTCACTCATAGTGCGTCCACATGCGCAGGATGCGAACCGTCTTCTCCTTGGCAAAGACTTCGTACACGATGCGGTGTTGAATATTGATGCGGCGAGAGTATGCGCCGGCAAGATCACCGACCAACTTCTCGAAGGGTGGTGGATTTTGAAATGGGTCGGTGGCAAGAACCGCGAGCAGTTCTTGCGCCTTTGGCTTAAGACCACTTGCCGCAAGTTTCTTGGCATCCTTCGTTGCCTGCTTGGCATAAACAACTGCCCAACCTACCACTTAAGCGCCTTCGAGCTCCTGGCGAGGGGCTCGGCCATCCCAGCCTTGATGGACTCGCGCATGCCAGGCACGGCCAGTAGGTACAAGGTTTCCTGGATTGCGCTCCAATCTTCCGCGGAGAGCAGCACGGCACTGCTGCGTTTTCCGGAAATGATGATTGGCTCATGAGACTCCGCTGTCTGATCAATGAGCCGGTACAGATTTGCACGGGCTTCGCTGGCGGTAAGGGTGTTCATTTTGTGTTCTTTCAAGGAAGCCCGGATGGTACGTATTAACGTACGTTTTGTCAAATAACCGTACGAGCGCTACAAGCGGCCCGACGAAAGAGGTCACCCATCAACTACTCCGGGACGGGAAAGGCACCGGTGTCGTGAGGTCCGGCAGGATATCGTAACCGAAGGCGGGGATCAGGCGAACATCGTTGAAGTTGACCCTCGCGAAAGTAAATCGCGTCGGGTCGGGACCGCGGAAATAAATAACCTCGTGGTAATACTCGCTGATCTCGGCACGCGTCCCTTTCGCAATACCTTTCAGTTGGGCAATCACGATGAGCCCGTCGCTGCCGAACTCGATCAGATGGTCGACGACCAACCGGGACTCGGCAAACTGGGAGCCGATGTTGAGGCACAGATTCCTGAAGCCGTCGACGCCGTGATAAACACCGCCCCAGGGAAGCGAGCACGGCTCGATGATCACTGCATCGTCGGCGGCGAACCTGACGGCGGATTCCAGATCGCCGTCGATGAATGACTGCATGAAGCGCCGGTAGGCGTCGACACGCACACCCGATTGCGCTCCGACGGTATCGGTACCAGGAAGAATTGTTGTCATCTCATTCGCCTTTTCAGTGGTCGTCCGCTATTCGAAAGGATCAACCATCGCAACTCGAATAGGCTAAGCCGCCTGCAACAGGAACTCGACCTTGACGGCCTCGAACGGAAACACGATACGGCCATCTTCAGTGCGATCAATCACCCCGGCACCCAGCAATGCGGTCACGTCGCCGTGAACCGCCTTCACGTCGCGGCCGACTCGCCTGGCGGCTTCGCGGATGGACACGGGGCCGGCCCCACACAGCACCTTGAGCAATTCCCAGCGCTTGGCCGTCAGCACCTGCCAAAGCAGTTCCGGGCTGGCGAAGCTGATATGTGCGGTTTTTTGGGGTTTTCCAGTCTTCCACGCCAGCGCGAAGTCACCCATTGAGTCACCCGGAGCACGTACGTCAAGCGTTACGGTTTTCACTATTCCACCTCGCGATGTCTCGTTGAAAATCGGCGACCAGTTGCTCCGGCGTGGTGAATTTGTAAGCGCGCTCGACGCCGCCGAAGTGCCGATGGTCACCCTTGCCAACCTCGTTGTCGTAGCGAACCACACATTCACCTTGCACCACATAGGCCAGCCGGTATTTGAACCGGTGGCGGGAACCTGCCACCGGCTTAGGCACCTGCCACAGCACCAACTCGGCAAACGACGCTTCCG
>JAYUFR010000195.1:0-12516 GCA_043738625.1 Sterolibacteriaceae bacterium | reverse complement strand
GAACGATGGGCAACGAGAAGCGGATAAATCCGTAGGCACCGAGCTTCAGTGCAATCGCCGCCAGCACCACTGAGCCGCCAGTCGGCGCTTCGACGTGGGCATCGGGCAGCCAGGTATGCACCGGCCACATCGGCACCTTGACGGCAAAAGAGACCAGGAAGGCGAGGAAGATCAGCGTCTGCGCGGTGTGGTCGAGTGGCAACTGCTGCCATTCGAGAATGCTGAAGCTGCCCGAATGGAGGAACAGATAGACGAAGGCCACCAGCATCAGCAGCGAGCCAAACAGCGTGTAGAGGAAAAACTTCAGTGCGGCATAAACCCGGTTCGGGCCGCCCCAGACGCCGATGATCAGGTACATCGGGATCAGGCTGGCCTCGAAGAACATGTAGAACAGCAATCCGTCGAGTGCCGAGAAAATGCCGTTCATCAAACCCGACATGATCAGGAAAGCACCCATGTACTGGGCAACCTTGTCTTCGATCACCACCCAGCCGGCGAGCACCACCAGCACGGTGATGAAACTGTTAAGCAGGATGAACAACATGGAAATGCCATCGACGCCGAGCAGATACTGCGCCCGGAACAGCCGTATCCACGGCATTTGCTCGATGAACTGCATGCCGGCTTCCTTGGTATCGAAACCAAGATAAAGCGGCAACGTCACGACAAAGCCCGCCAGTGCCACGCCAAGTGCCAGCCAGCGCGCAGCGGCGGGCCGCTCGGAACCGACGATGAATACCAGCAGGGCACCGAAGATGGGTACCCAGATGGCAAGGCTCAACAGGTGATGACTCATTTGATGGAGGCTCTCATCAGGCGCGATTCAGTAACAGCCCCATCAGTACAAGAACACCGATGAGCATTGAGGCGGCATATTGGTAAATGTGTCCGCGCTGGAGCAGTCGCGCGCCGGCAGCAACCAGGCCAACCAGTTGTGCCGAGCCATTGACCGCGCCATCGATCAAGGCCTGGTCACTGCCCTTCCACAGACCACGGCCGAGCAGGCGTGCGCCGCCGGCAAAGAACACTTCGTTGAATTTGTCGAAGTAGTACTTGTTGTCGAGCAGGGTGTAGATCGGGGCGAAGCGCTGTTTGATGATGGCGGGGATATCCGGACGCTTCAGATAAAGGAACCAGGCCAGCGCAACACCCGACACGGCGAGCACGAACGGCAATGCAGTCAGACCTTCAAGCGCCATTTCCATCGGACCGCGGAAATCATGCGTCATTTCTTCCAGCGCGCCGTGCTTCGCGGCATCGATGACCACGGATGCACCGAACCAGTCGCCGTGCAGCATCGGCGCAATGGTCATGAAGCCAATGACAACTGAGGGAATCGCGAGCAGAACCAGCGGCAACGTGACCACCCAGGGCGACTCGTGCGGCGTGCCGCCGCCATGATGATCGTCATGGCCATGTTCATCATGCGGCACCTGGTCATACCGCTCTTCGCCATGGAAGACCAGGAAGACCATGCGGAACGAATAGAAGGCAGTGACGAACACGCCGGCCACGACCGAATAATAGGCAAAAGTATGACCGGGCAGATGCGAGAGATGCACCGCTTCGATGATCGAGTCCTTGGAATAGAAGCCGGAGAAGAACGGCAGACCGATCAACGCCAGCGACCCAATCAGCGACGTGATCCAGGTAATGCGCATGTGCTTCCACAGGCCGCCCATGTAGCGGATGTCCTGATTATGGTGGCAGCCGATAATCACCGAGCCGGCGCCGAGGAATAGCAGCGCCTTGAAGAAGGCATGGGTCATCAGGTGGAACACCGCCACCGAATAGGCCGAGGCGCCCAGCGCCACCGTCATGTAGCCGAGTTGGGACAGCGTCGAGTACGCCACCACGCGCTTGATGTCGTTCTGGATGATGCCGAGAAAGCCCATGAACAGCGCAGTAATCGCGCCGATCACGAGCACGAAGGACAGCGCGGCATCGGACAGCTCGAACAGCGGCGACATGCGCGTGACCATGAAGATGCCGGCGGTCACCATGGTGGCGGCATGGATCAGCGCCGAAATCGGCGTCGGGCCTTCCATCGAATCGGGCAGCCAGACATGCAACGGCACCTGTGCCGACTTGCCCATGGCGCCGATGAACAGGCAGATGCAGATGACGCTCACCAGCGACCAGGGGGTGCCGTTGAACAGTTCGATGCTGGTGGCGGCGAGCTGGTCTTTGTGTGCGAACACGGTCGCGTAATCGAGGCTGCCGGCATAAGAGGCAATCAGCGCAATGCCAAGCAGGAAACCGAAATCGCCGACGCGGTTCACCAGGAAGGCCTTGAGGTTGGCGTAGATCGCCGTCGGCCGCGTGTACCAGAAGCCGATCAACAGGTAAGACACCAGGCCCACCGCTTCCCAGCCGAAGAACAACTGGACAAAGTTGTTGCTCATCACCAGCATCAGCATCGAAAAGGTGAATAGCGAAATGTAGCTGAAGAAACGCTGGTAGCCGGGATCGTCGGCCATGTAACCAACGGTGTAAATGTGCACCATCAGCGAGACGAAAGTGACGACCAGCATCATCATCACGCTGAGCTGGTCAATCAGGAAACCGACTTCCATCTTGAGCCCAGCGGATTGCAGCCAGGTATAGACCGTCCCGTTCCAGGTATGCCCCGCTTCCACGTCCTGATAGACGAGGACGGAAAGGACGAATGAAGTCGCGACGCCAAGGATGGTGATCCAGTGGGCGCCAGCGCGGCCGATGATCTTGCCGAAGAGTCCGGCGATAATGGCGCCGAACAGCGGCGCCAGCGGAATCAGCAGATAGGTGGTTTTCATGTCCATCGTTCAGCCCTTGAGACTGTCGAGGTCTTCGACGTTGATGGTCGAAAGATTGCGGAACAGCACCACCAGGATCGCCAGGCCAATCGCCGATTCGGCGGCGGCCACAGTCAAAATGAAGAATACGAACAACTGGCCCGCCGGATCATGCAGGTAGTGTGAGAAGGCGACGAAGTTGAGATTCACCGCCAGCAGCATCAATTCGATGGCCATCAACAGCACGATCAGATTTTTGCGGTTGAGGAAAATCCCCACCACGCTGATGGCAAACAGGATTGCGCCGAGCACCAGGTAGTGAGACAGGGAAACACCAGCCCAGGTCATTCTGCCGTCTCCTTTTCCGACGCCATGTTGACCATGCGGATGCGGTCTTCACGACGTACCGCCAGCTGATCGACGACGCGCATCACCTTGCTGTCCTTGCGCTTGCGGTGGGTCAGCACCACGGCGGCAATGATCGCCACCAGCAGGATCACCGAAGCCAGTTCGAACGGATAGGCAAAGTCGGTGAACAGCAGGCGTCCCAATTCCTTGGTATTGCTGTAGCCCACCGGGTTGGTCTGTTCCGGCATGGCATCGAGAGCGAAGTAGCGGCCGCTCAATACGGTAAACATTTCGAACACCATCAGGCCGCCAATGGTTGCGCCCAATGGCAGATGATTCCAGAAACCGCGTCGCACGCTTTCGATGTTGATGTCCAGCATCATCACCACGAACAGGAACAGCACCATCACCGCGCCAACGTAGACCACGATCAGCGCCACGGCGAGGAACTCCGCCTGCAGCAGCAGCCATAGTCCGGAAGCCTGGAAGAACGCCAGCACCAGGAACAGTGCTGCATGCACCGGATTGCGCGCAGTGATGACGCGAAAAGCCGCGAGGATCATCACCGCCGACAGCATGTAGAAAAGGATGGTTTTGAAGTCCATATGTTTTTGTAGGAGCGGCGCCATCGCCGCGATTTAGTTCATCGGCCCGGTGGCGGGCCTCCTACATACCCTTATTGGTTGTTTTCATCGGAACTTCGCATCCTGCTCGCGGTCGGCGGCGATCTGATCTTCGTAGCGGTCGCCATTGGCCAGCAGCATCTGCTTGGTGTAGTAAAGGTCGCCGCGCTTCTCGCCGTGGTACTCGAACACACGGGTTTCGACGATGGCATCAACCGGGCAGGCTTCTTCGCAAAAGCCGCAAAATATACACTTGGTCAGGTCGATGTCGTAGCGTGTGGTGCGGCGACTGCCGTCATCACGCTCGGCCGACTCGATGGTGATCGCCAGCGCCGGACACACCGCTTCGCACAGCTTGCAGGCAATGCAGCGTTCCTCGCCATTGGGATAGCGGCGCAAAGCGTGGAGGCCGCGAAATCGATTCGACTGCGGCGTTTTTTCTTCGGGGTACTGGACCGTGATTTTGCGCGCGAAGAAATAACGTCCGGTGAGGGCCATGCCCTTGACCAATTCCTTGAGGAACAGACTGCCGATAAAGTCTCTGGCGCCCATGGTCAGCCTTTCACTTGAATATGTTGAGTGGTGACATCATCCAGACCCCGATGACGAAAATCCACAACAGACAGAGCGGCACGAATACCTTCCAGCCCAGACGCATGATCTGGTCGTAACGGTAGCGTGGGAAGGTAGCGCGGATCCAGATAAAGAAGAACAGCGTTGCCGCCATCTTCAGCGCCAGCCAATGAAAACCATCGGGCAGGAAACCGACCGGCGACAACCAGCCACCGAGGAAGAAAATCGCGACCATGGCCGACACCACGATCATGTTGGTGTATTCGGCGAGGAAGAACAGTGCGAAGGCCATGCCCGAATATTCCACCATGTGGCCGGCAACGATTTCGGATTCGCCTTCGACCACGTCGAAGGGCGCGCGGTTGGTTTCAGCCACACCCGAAATCAGGTAGACCACAAACATCGGCAGCAGTGGCAGCCAGTTCCATGAAAACAATCCCCAGCCATGGTCGGCAAAGTAACCGTGATTCTGAACGCGAACGATGTCGCTCAGGTTGAGGCTGTTGGACACCATCAATACACAGATCAGCGCCAGGCCCATTGATACTTCGTAGGACACCATCTGCGCCGAGGCGCGCATGGCGCCAAGGAACGGGTACTTCGAATTGGAGGCCCAGCCGGCGATGATCACGCCGTAGACGCCGAATGAGGTGATCGCCAGCATCAGCAACACGCCTGCATCAACATTGGCCAGTACCCAGCCATCAGCAAAGGGAATGATGGCCCATACCGCCAGCGCCGGCGCCAGGGCGAAAATCGGACCAAGGAAGAAAAGCCATTTGTCGGCGCCGGTCGGAACGATGATTTCCTTGAACAGCAACTTGATGCCATCGGCAATCGGCTGCATCAAGCCCCAGAACCCGACACGGTTGGGGCCGAGGCGGATGTGCATGTAGCCGATCACCTTGCGTTCGGCCAAGGTCAGGTACGCCATCGACAGCAGCAGCGGAATCATGATGCCGACGATCTTGATCAGGGTCCACAGCAGCGGCCAGATCGGTCCGAAGAAGGCTTGCAGCGGCTGCAACAGGGCCTCCATCACACCCGTTCCACAACAAGCGCAGCGAAGCTTGCCAGCGCCGCGGTGGTGGCATGCGCTGCCGAGACACGCACGCAGCCATCGGCCACGCCGGCGTCGAGTTGCGCCAGCAACGCCGCTTCGCCCTGCCCCGACTTGGCCTTGACCTTGACCGCAGCACCGTTGGCAAGGCCGAGCTTGCTGAGCATCGCCGCGTTCATGCGTGCGCTGGGCGGTTCAGCATCTTTGGATTTTTGCAGGCTGGGTGCACGCCGCACCAGCGGATCGGCAAAGTGGATCGGCACATCGGCAATGCGTTCCAATCCGGTAGCCGCAGCCGGCAAGGTAATTGCAAACCCGTCGATGCCATTGTCGAGGCCGGCGACAAACTCCGGCTTGCCGCCAAGAGCTTCAGCGCGAACCTGTTCACTATTTTCGTAATCGAATCCGGCCACCTGCAGCAGGTTGCCGAGTACGCGCAATACTTTCCAGGCCGGACGGGCTTCGCCGCTTGGCTTGACCACGGCATGGAAACTCTGCACCCGGCCTTCGGCATTGACGAACGTACCGGAAGTTTCACTGAAGGGTGAAACCGGCAACAGGACATCGGCGTATTCGAGCGCCGCCAGAGACTTGAACTGGGACATCACCACCACCGCGGCGGCCTGCTGCATGGCCGCCAATGCGGCACGCCCATCGGCACAATCAAGTTCGGGCTCGACGCCGAGCAGCACATAGGCCTTGCGTGGTTCGCTGAGCTGGCGTGCGGCATTGAGGCCGTCCGCACCGGGGATGGCGTTTGCCACGTACCCGCCGACGCTGTTGGCGGCTTCGCCAAGAATGCCAAAGCGCGCGCCGACAAGCGTTGCCAGTTGTTGCGCCAGTGCTTGCAGCACAGCAGCCTGCGGATGCTGGACGGCAAAGTTTCCCAACAGTACGGCGCTGTTGCTGCCTGAGACGAGACTTTCGGCAATCTTTTTCGCAGCAGCGGAAACATTGACAGCGGCAATGGCGGCAGCGGCGGTAGCGCCTTTCAATTCAGCCACAGCCTGGACCACTTGCGCCAACACGTTTGGCAGTTGCGATGGCGCGGCAATGCTCTGCGCAAACAGGTTGATCAGCAGGTCGTCATCGGCCGCATGAATCACGCTGACCTGCGTACCGCGTTTGGCGGCCTGACGCAGACGTTGGGCCAGCAGCGGATGATCCTTGCGCAGGAAGGAGCCGATCACCAGCACGCGATCGAGTTTTGGAATATCGGCGACTTTCAACCCCAGCCAGGGTGTGCCCTTGCGTTTTCCATCAGCCGAGAAGTCGGTCTGGCGCAGGCGGAAGTCAATATTTTCGGAGCCGATGCCGCGCAGCAGTTTCTGCGCGAGATACATTTCTTCCAGTGTGGCGTGCGGGCTGACCAGTCCGCCAATTGCCGCACCGCCATGGGCTTTCGCCACGTCGCGCAAGGCATGCGCGGCATAGTCGAGCGCCACGTTCCACTCCACTTCCTGCCACTGCCCGCCCTGCTTCAACATCGGCTTGGTCAAGCGCTGGTCGCTGTTGAGCGCTTCATAGGAGAAGCGGTCCTTGTCGGACAGCCAGCATTCATTGATGTCTTCGTTTTCCAGCGGCAACACACGCAACACCTTGTCGTTCTTGACTTGCACGATCAGGTTGCTGCCCAGGCTGTCGTGCGGGCTAACCGACTTGCGGCGCGACAACTCCCAGGTGCGGGCGGCGAAGCGGAAAGGCTTGGAAGTCAGCGCACCTACCGGGCAGATGTCGATGATGTTGCCGGAGAGTTCGGAATTCACCGTGCTCTCGACGAAGGGCATGATCTCGGCATGCTCGCCACGGAAGGCCTGGCCGAGCTCCATCAGGCCGGCGATTTCCTGGGTGAAGCGCACGCAACGCGTGCAGTTGATGCAGCGCGTGAGCTCGGTGGTGACCAGTGGCCCGAGGTCCTTGTCAGTGACGACGCGCTTTTCTTCTTCGTAGCGCGAACCGGAACTGCCATAGCCCACCGCCAGATCCTGCAACTGGCATTCGCCGCCCTGATCGCAGATCGGGCAGTCGAGCGGGTGATTGATCAGCAGAAACTCCATCACGCCCTTCTGCGCGGTCACTGCCATTTCGGAATGGGTGAACACCTTCATTCCGTTGGTCACCGGCGTGGCACAGGCCGGCATCGGCTTGGGCGCTTTCTCGACCTGCACCAGACACATGCGGCAGTTGGCGGCGATGGACAACTTCTTGTGATAGCAGAAATGCGGGATATAGATGCCGATACTGTGGGCTGCATCCATGACGGTGCTGCCTTCGGCGATCTGCACCGGCTTGCCGTCGATTTCGATTTCTATCATGCCGCCCTCACGAAGAAAGTGCTGCCGGCCTTTTGCACGTCCGGCGGCACCAGGCATTGCTTGTGTTCGATGTGGTGTTCGAACTCGGCGCGGAAGTGTTTGATGAAACTGTTGACCGGCATTGCCGCGGCATCGCCCAGCGCGCAAATGGTGCGGCCCATGATGTTGGGCGTGATGCTGGTGAGCAGATCGAGATCACCAGCGCGGCCTTCGCCGTTTTCAATGCGATGCACGATGCGATACAGCCAGCCGGTACCTTCACGGCACGGCGTGCATTGACCGCATGACTCCTCGAAATAGAAATAGGACAAACGTTCAAGTGCTTTCACCATGCATACCGACTCGTCCATCACGATCACCGCGCCGGAACCCAGCATCGAGCCGGCCTTGGCGATGGCGTCGTAATCCATGGTGATACCCATCATGAGGTCAGCGGGAAGCACCGGCGCCGAGGAACCGCCGGGAATCACCGCCTTCAGCTTGCGCCCGCCGCGCATGCCGCCCGCCAGTTCGAGCAGAGTGGAGAACGGAGTGCCGAGCGGAATCTCGTAATTGCCCGGCTTGTTCACGTGGCCTGATACGGAAAACAGCTTGGTGCCGCCGTTGTTGGGCTTGCCCAGATTCAGATAGGGTTCCGCGCCCATGCGCAGGATGAAGGGAACGGCAGCGAAGGTCTCGGTGTTGTTGATCGTGGTCGGCTTGCCGTAGAGGCCGAAGCTGGCCGGAAACGGCGGCTTGTAACGCGGCTGCCCCTTCTTGCCTTCGAGGGAATCCAGCAGGGCCGTTTCTTCACCGCAGATGTAAGCGCCGTAGCCGTGGTGCGCGAAGAGTTCGAAGTTGAAACCGGAACCGAGGATATTCGGCCCCATCAATCCGGCGGCGCGCGCCTCATCCAGCGCCTCCTCGAAGCGTTCATAGACCTCGAAGATCTCGCCATGGATATAGTTGTAGCCACGGCCGGAGCCCATGGCATAGCCGGCGATGATCATGCCTTCGATCAGCGAATGCGGGTCGTAACGAAGGATGTCGCGATCCTTGAAAGTGCCTGGCTCACCCTCGTCGGAATTACAGACGACGTATTTTTCTCCCAAATAGTTCTTGGGCATGAAACTCCACTTGAGACCGGTCGGAAAACCGGCGCCGCCGCGGCCGCGCAATACCGACGCCTTGACCAGGTTAATCACCTCATCCGGCGTTGTCTTTTCACTGAGGATTTTCTTCAGGGCTTCGTAACCGCCACGCGCGACATAGTCCTGCAGGCGCCAGCCATCGTCACCGCGACTCCAGCCGGCCGACATCACGGGGTTGATGGCTCCGATGGGTGTCATTTCAGGAACACTCCCCAAGAAGCTTGTCGATCTGCTCGGGCGTCATGAAGGAACACATGCGCTTGTTGTTCATCAACAGCACCGGCGCATCGCCACAAGCGCCGAGACATTCGCCTTCCTTCAGCGTGAATCGGCCATCAGCGGTGGTTTCGTTGAAATCGATGCCGAGCTTTTGCTTCAGATAATCCGCCGCATGCGCGCCACCGGAAAGAGCACAGGGCAGATTGGTGCAGATGGTCAGCTTGTACTTGCCCGTTGGCTCAAGGTCGTACATGTTGTAGAAACTGGCTACCTCGTACACCGCGATCGGCGTCATCTCGAGCACCTGCGCCACGAAAGCGATGGTTTCGCGGGCCAGCCAGCCCTTTTCATCTTGCGCAATGGCCAATGCCGCCATCACCGCCGACTGCTTCTGGTCGGACGGATATTTGGCGACCTCACGGTCGATTTTCTTGAGGGCAATTTCGCTCAGCATGGTTATCTGTCTATTTCGCCGAACACGACGTCCATGGTGCCAATGATGGTGACGGCGTCGGCAATCATGTGGCCCTTGCCCATTTCGTTGAGCGCCGCCAGATGGGCAAAACCCGGCGCACGCAGCTTCATGCGGTAGGGCTTGTTGGCGCCGTCGGAAATCAGGTACACGCCGAATTCGCCCTTGGGATGCTCGATGGCGGCATAAGCCTCGCCCTTGGGTACGTGAATGCCTTCGGTGAAGAGCTTGAAGTGATGGATCAGCTCTTCCATGTTGGCCTTCATCTTTTCGCGCGCTGGCGGCGCCACCTTGTGGTTGTCGCTGATCACCGGACCAGGGTTTGCGCGCAGCCAGGTGATGCACTGCTGAATAATGCGATTGGACTGGCGCATTTCTGCCATACGCACCAGGTAGCGATCGTAGGAGTCACCGTTGACGCCGATGGGAATCTCGAAATCGAGGCGGTCATACACCTCGTAAGGCTGCTTGCGGCGCAGATCCCACTCGATGCCAGAACCGCGCAGCATGGGGCCGGTGAAGCCGAGATTCAATGCGCGCTCAGGCGACACCACGCCGACGCCGACGGTGCGCTGCTTCCAGATGCGGTTGTCGGTCAGCAATTCCTCATACTCGTCGCAATAGCCGATGAAACGATCGGTGAAATCTTCCAGGAAATCGAGCAGCGAACCTTGACGGTTTTGGTTCAACTCCTTCACCGTTTCGGCATTGCTCCACTTCGAGGTCCGGTATTCAGGCATGCGTTCCGGCAGGTCGCGGTAAACACCGCCCGGACGGTAGTAGGCGGCATGCATGCGCGCGCCGGATACGGCCTCGTAGGCATCCATCAGCGTCTCGCGGTCGCGGAAGGCATACAGCATCACCGCCATGGCGCCGATGTCGAGGGCGTGGGTGCCGATGTTGAGCAGATGATTGAGCACGCGCGTAATTTCGTCGAACATGACCCGGATGTATTGGGCGCGCATTGGCACTTCGATATCAAGCAACTTCTCCATCGCCAGACAGTAGGCGTGTTCGTTGCACATCATCGAAACGTAGTCGAGCCGGTCCATATACGGTAACGACTGGATCCAGGTGCGCGTTTCGGCCAGCTTCTCGGTGGCACGGTGGAGCAAACCGATATGCGGGTCGGCGCGCACGATCACTTCGCCGTCCAGTTCGAGGATCAGGCGCAATACGCCATGCGCCGCAGGATGCTGGGGACCAAAATTGAGCGTGTAATTCTTGATCTCAGCCATGATGTGTCAACCCCGGCCGGCCTTTCCGTATTGCTCTTCGCGCACGATGCGCGGCGTCACTTCGCGTGGCTCGATGGTGACAGGTTGGTAGATCACCCGTTTCTGCTCCGGATCGTAGCGCATCTCGACATAGCCGGAAATCGGGAAATCCTTGCGGAACGGATGGCCGACAAAACCATAGTCGGTGAGGATGCGGCGCAGATCGGTGTGGCCGTCGAAATGAATGCCGTAGAGATCGAAGGCTTCGCGCTCATACCAGTTGGCGCTGTTCCATAGATCATTGATCGAGGCCAATACGGGAAACGCGTCATCACTGGCGAAAGTGCGCAACCGCAGGCGCCAGTTGTGGGTCACCGAGGTGAGATGATTGACGACTGCATAACGCTGGCCTTCCCAGCCGGTATAGGTGGAGTAATCCACGCCGCACAAATCGATCAATTGCTCGAAACGAAGATCGGGGTGGTCGCGCAACAGACCGGCCACTTCCAGATATCGCTGCGCAGAGACTTCCACTGTGACTTCGCCGCCGGCAACCACGGGTTCGCCGCTGCGGTCCCCCAGGACGGCACGCAGATTCTGACAAAGCTTTTCCAGCTTGGCACTCACGGGTCGTTGTTCCTGGTTAGCGGGCGATGGTATTGGTGCGCCGAATCTTGTTCTGCAACTGAATGACGCCGTAAATCAGCGCTTCGGCGGTCGGCGGACAGCCGGGAACATAGATATCCACCGGGACAATGCGATCGCAACCGCGCACCACGGAATACGAATAATGATAGTAACCGCCGCCGTTGGCACAGGACCCCATGGAGATCACCCAGCGCGGCTCCGCCATCTGGTCATAGACCTTGCGCAGCGCAGGTGCCATCTTGTTGCACAGCGTCCCGGCGACGATCATCACGTCCGACTGGCGCGGGCTGGGGCGGAAAAAGGAACCAAAACGGTCGAGGTCATAGCGGGCGCAACCGACATGGATCATCTCGACCGCGCAGCAGGCCAGACCGAAGGTCATCGGCCACATGGACCCGGTGCGGGTCCAGTTGATGATCTTGTCCAGCGAAGTGGTGACGAAACCTTCTTGCAAAACGCCTTCAATGCTCATACCGCCCCCTCTTGCCGCACGAAGTGCGGGAACCAATCAGTCGCCCCCGCCCGTGGGGCGGGGGATGGGGGGTGGGCACTCAACTTGGCCCCCGGGCCAGAGGCGCCAGCGCAGATAGTTGCTACGAAGCGATGTGCCACGACCTTGTTCATCATTCCCAATCCAGTGCCCCTCGACCCCACGCGTATATGTAGCCGATGACCAGAATGCCGAGGAAAACAATCATTTCCCAGAAGCCGAACATCTTGACGCTGGGGGTGGCGACGATTTCCTTGAAGATGGTCGCCCAGGGAAACAGGAAGGCAATTTCAAGGTCGAACAGGATGAAGATGATGGCGATCAGGTAATAGCGGACATCGAACTGCATCCGCGCGTCCTCAAAAGCCTCGAAGCCGCACTCGTAGGCGGAGATTTTTTCGCTGTCGGGATTGTGCGGGCCGAGGACACGGCCGAGAATGAGGGGTGCGCAACCGAAGGCCAAGCCAACGATCAGGAAAATCAGCACCGGAAAATAATTTTCCAACATAAAAACATTGCGTCCTGGCTGGTGGAGATCACCCAAACTTTGGTGCCGACGGCGAGACTCGAACTCGCACAGCTTTCGCCACTACCCCCTCAAGATAGCGTGTCTACCAATTTCACCACGTCGGCCTGACGACCGCCTT
>JAYUFR010000194.1:0-4221 GCA_043738625.1 Sterolibacteriaceae bacterium | reverse complement strand
GGCGCCGCCCATGGCGCGCCAGTTGCCATTGCTCTAGCGTAGCGAAATCGTAGCTGCAAGAGATAATGGACAGGCTTTACGTAGTTGCTTTGGGCTGTGTTTCGGATTGGCGGACGAAACAGGGTATTGATTTTAAATGGGAAATTAATTGCCGTTATATTTCATAATCCGTAGGTCGAGGGTTCAAGTCCCCCCATCACCACCATTCTGCTCAGGGGCTTAGCGATAAAGGCTAGGCCCTTTTTGCTTCCTGATGTGGGGCAAGTGTGGGGAACGGAACCACATTCCCACCACCCCCTCCTAAGGGGTTGCCCTCGATTCGCGCTGCCGCCGCTGCCAAATGCTCAGTCGCGTACTTCGCGTATCGATCGACCATCTGCCGCGATTTCCAGCCGCCTAGGTCTTTTAGCTCGTCGCAAGATGTTCCTGCCTGCCGATGCCAAGAGGCCCAAGTGTGCCGCACGTATGCAGCGGCAGGTGATCCATCAGTTGGGCAAAAATCAGCTTGCCTGCATACATGCGCGTACTCCCGGTAGTAAAGCCGACAGCCTCGCCGATACGCTTACTCATGTCCAAGTCGGTAACACTCATCAATGACTCTCTCATCCATGTACTTCAATAACTTACAACCCAGGCCGGGTCTAATCTCCGACAGTACTGATGCCAAATAATTCTTTATGCCCGTTGGTTGAATGAAACCTCCCCCAGCGGGACTTGATCAGCCTTGACGTTCGCATGCTGCGGCGCGATGACTGAAAGGAATCCCCCCGTGGGATAACTTACAATCCACTCTTTGCTGCCCGCCTGATCAGAATGACTGCCCGCCTCAGGGAAATCCCCTACAACTACACCTCGTTCTCCGATCGCGAGATCGTCATTCGCCTGCTTGGGGCCGATGCTTGGCGCGTTCTGGACCAACTGCGCGGCCAACGCATCACCGGCCGCTCGGCACGCATGCTCTATGAAGTGCTGGGTGACATCTGGGTGGTGCAGCGCAATCCGTATCTCGAAGACGACCTGCTTGCCAACCGCGGCCGGCGCGAGGCGTTGGTCGAGGCACTGCGCCATCGGCTGCGCGAAATCGACAAGCGCCGCGATGGTGCCAACCCCAGCAACGAAGCCGTAGCGAGTTTGCTTTCCGCCGCCGGCGCAGCGGTCGACCGCTTTGAGCGCTGGTTCGATGAAACCACGCGCATGCGCAAGGCGGTGCTGCGCACGCTGCTCAAACACACGCGCAAGGACAATATCGCCTTCGACGGCCTCGCCCGCGTTTCACATGTGACCGACGCCACCGACTGGCGTGTGGAATACCCGTTGGTGGTGCTCAACCCGGATACCGAGGCAGAAATTGCGCCGCTGGTGCGCGGTTGCATCGAGCTCGGCCTCACCATCATTCCGCGCGGCGGCGGCACCGGCTACACCGGTGGCGCGGTGCCATTGACACCGCATTCGGTGGTGATCAATACCGAAAAGCTGATCGATCTCGGCGCGGTGGAGCAGGCAGTTTTGCCCGGCGTTGACAAACCCTATGCCACGGTACGCACCGGCGCCGGGCTGGTGACGCGGCGGGTGATGGAGGCCGCCGAACATGCCGGCCTCGTGTTCGCCTGCGACCCGACATCGGCCGACGCGTCCTGCATCGGTGGCAATATCGCCATGAACGCGGGCGGCAAGAAGGCCGTATTGTGGGGCACGGCGCTCGACAATCTGGCGTCGTGGAAGATGGTGACGCCGGACGGCGACTGGCTGCTGGTCGAGCGTCTTGATCACAACCTCGGCAAGATCCACGATCAGGACGTGGCGACCTTCCGCCTCACGCGCAGCAATGACCGCGGCGACAAGCTGGGCGAAGAGACGCTGAGCATTGCCGGCGCGCGCTTCCGCAAGTCCGGCCTCGGCAAGGACGTGACCGACAAGTTCCTCGGCGGTCTGCCCGGCGTGCAAAAAGAGGGCTGCGACGGCATCATCACTTCGGCGGTGTGGATCCTGCACAAGCTGCCGCCGGTGACACGCACCGTCTGCCTGGAATATTTCGGCCAGGTGCGCGAGGCGGTGCCGTCCATCGTCGAGATCACTGAATATCTGAAGGCGCGGCCCGCTGGCGCCATCCTCGCCGGACTCGAACATCTCGACGAACGCTACGTCAAGGCGGTGGGTTACGCCACCAAGGCCAAACGCCAGAGTGGCCGGCCGAAGATGGTGTTGATCGGCGACATCGTCGGCGACAACGAAACCGCGGTGATGGCCGCCGCCTCGGAAGTGGTGCGCATCGCCAATGGCCGCGGTGGTGAAGGCTTCATCGCGGTATCGGCCGAGACACGCAAGAAGTTCTGGCTCGACCGCGGCCGCACCGCGGCGATTTCCAAACACACCAACGCCTTCAAGGTAAACGAGGACGTGGTGATCCCATTGCCGCGCATGGGCGATTACTGCGACGGCATCGAACGCATCAATATCGAGCTGTCGATCCGCAACAAGCTGGATGTCTGCGCTGCGTTAAAGGCGTTTTTCAGTGGCGGCGATATCCCGCTGCACGCCGGCGACGCGAATCTTGCCAAGGAAGAACTGCTCGGCGACCGCTGCGAGCAGGCACTGGAACTGGTCGACATCACCCGCACCCGCTGGCAGTGGCTGCTCGACAATCTCGACCTGCCGCTGGCGCAGGCGGAAGGTGAATTTTCCGCGCTCGGGATCAACGCCGGACTGTTCACCAACAAGGCCGGCAACCCGACACTGTTTCACCGCCTGCAAGACTATTCGCTGCGCGTTTCGTGGAAGACCGAACTCAAGACAGCGCTGCATGCGCTGTTCGTCGGCGACACCTACCGCCCCGCCGTGGAACGCATCGACGCGATCCACCAGGAGGTCAAGCGCGGCCGCGTTTTCGTCGCCCTGCACATGCACGCCGGCGACGGCAATGTGCATACCAACATCCCGGTGAATTCGGACAACTACGCCATGCTGCAAACCGCCAACACGGCGGTAGCGCGCATCATGAAGCTGGCGCGCAGCCTGGACGGCGTGATTTCCGGCGAGCACGGCATCGGCATCACCAAGCTGGAATATCTCAGCGAAGAAGAGATTCGTCCCTTCCGCGAATACAAGCGGAAGGTCGATCCCGAAGGCCGTTTCAACAAGGGCAAGCTGATGCCGGGCGGCGATCTGGCCAATGCCTACACGCCTTCATTCTCGCTGCTGGGCGCCGAGTCGCTGATCATGGAGCAGTCCGAGATCGGCAAGATTTCGACCTCGATCAAGGATTGCCTGCGCTGCGGCAAGTGCAAGCCGGTGTGCTCCACCCACGTGCCGCGCGCCAACCTGCTCTATTCACCACGCAACAAGATCCTCGGCACCGGGCTGTTGATCGAAGCCTTCCTCTATGAGGAGCAAACGCGGCGTGGAATTTCGATCAAGCACTTCGACGAGTTCTCTGACGTGGCCGACCACTGCACCGTCTGCCACAAGTGCCTCAACCCATGCCCGGTGGACATCGACTTCGGCGACGTTTCGATCGCCATGCGCAACTTCCTGCGCGTGCAGGGCAAGAAGAAATTCAACCCCGGCACGGCGGCGGCGATGGCCTTTCTCAACGCCACCGACCCGGCTACCATCAAGCTGATCCGCGCCGGCATGATTCAGTTTGCCTACAAGGTGCAGCGACTCGGCTACACGGTGGGCAAGGCGCTCGGCCTGATCCAGGACCAGACCCGGCGCCCGGCGGCAACGTTAGGCACCGCGCCGCTTATTTCACCAATAATTCGGGCACAGGTGATTCACTTCATCAACAAACCGATGCCGCGCAATGTGCCGGCACGCACCGCACGTGCGCTGCTCGATGTCGAGGACGACACGGTCATTCCGGTGATCCGCGACACCAGCAAGGTCACCGACGATTCCGACGCCGTGTTCTATTTTCCCGGCTGCGGCTCGGAGCGCTTGTTCTCGCAAGTGGGGCTCGCCACCCAGGCCATGCTCTATGAAGTCGGCGCGGTCACGGTGTTGCCGCCGGGCTATCTGTGCTGCGGCTATCCGCAAACTTCTGCCGGCGACGACGCCAAGGGCCAGCAGATCACCACCGACAATCGCGTGCTGTTTCACCGCGTCGCCAACACCCTCAATTACCTCGACATCAAGACGGTGATCGTCTCCTGCGGCACCTGCATGGACCAGTTGCAGAAGTACCAGTTTGACAAGATTTTCCCCGGTTGCCGCCTGCTCGAC
>JAYUFR010000193.1:0-4239 GCA_043738625.1 Sterolibacteriaceae bacterium | reverse complement strand
GGGCGCACTGCGCTCGCAATGGTCGAGCAACTGCGACAACTCGCCCATGACCTCCTTGCTGAGCGCATTTGTACTTTCGCCGACACGATCCAGCGTGGCCCACATGATGCCGTCAACATCTTGTTCAACATGCCAGTGGCGCAGATCATTGATGTTGTTCATCGCTCACCCCATCCGCTCAACCAGCATCGCGCCGCCCTGCCCACCGCCGATGCAGATGGCGGCCATGCCACGCGTGCCACCCTTCGCTTCAAGCACACGCAGCAGGTTGAGCACGATGCGTGCACCCGAGGAGCCGACCGGATGGCCGATGGCGATGGCGCCGCCGGCCACGTTCAAGCGCGTTTCGTCAATCTTTCCCATGGCGGACGACAGGCCCAGTTGCTCGCGGCAAAAATCAGCGTCTGCCCAGGCCGCTTCACAGCCCAGCACCTGTGCGGCGAAAGCTTCGTTGATTTCCCATGCGTCGAGGTCATTCAATCCCCAACCATGACGTTGCAGGATCGGCGTGGCGGCGTGTACCGGCCCGAGTCCCATCAGCGCCGGATCCAGCCCCGCCCACTGACTGTCGAGAATGCGGCCGATGGGTTTGAGGCCGCGCGCCTCGACCGCGCGCTCCGAAGCCAGCACCAGCCAGGCTGCGCCATCGGTGACTTGCGAGCTGTTGCCGGCGGTGACGCTGCCATCGCGGCGATCGAACACCGGCTTCAGCGTCGCCAGTTTCTCGGCGCTGGAATCCGGCCGAATGCCGTCATCGTTGGCGTAAGTTTTCCCCGCTGCATCGACCAGCGGAACGATCTGCGTTGCGTGGATTGCAGCGCCTTCGTTCGCTGCGCGCAGATGACTGCGCACCGAGTATTCATCCTGCTGGCGGCGGCTGATGGAAAATTTCCACGCCAGATTTTCCGCCGTCTGTCCCATCGACAGGCCCACCACCGGATCGGTGAGTCCCTTGAGCAATCCGATCACCGGCGCCAGATAGCCGATGCGGAATTGCAGCAGCGCCGCGACTTTCTGGCCGGTGGTTTTGGCGCGCGAAAATCCGGCCAGCCATTGCACCATGCGGTCGGAAAACAACAAGGGTGCGCGCGACAGCGCATCGACGCCGCCGGCCAGTACCAGATCGGCATGTCCCAGCCGAATATTGGCCATGGCCGAATCAATCGCCTGCATGCCCGATGCGCAGTTGCGCATGACGGTCCAGCCTGGCACCTTGTGGCCACAGCCGAGACGCAGGGCAACCACGCGGCCGATGTTGACTTCGTCGGGGGCCGGCGCCGCGGCGCCAAGGATCACTTCGTCCAGCTCGGTCGGCGCAAATGATTGCCGCAATAACAGTGCACGTCCGGCCTGGACCGCCATATCAGACGCGGAGAACGGCCCCGGTGCACCACGCGCCTTGAGGAAGGGGGTGCGGGCGCCATCGACGATGTAGATGGGAGTTGAGTTCATATCAAAATTCTTTCACCACGGAGGACGCAGAGGACACGGAGGAATTCAAAAACGAAGAATTCATAAAACTCGGTTTCCTCTGTGTACTCTGCGTCCTCTGTGGTGAATATTTTTCCATGCTTCATCATGCCGCTTCTTGCACCGGCATGGGCCGGGGCGCCGAAACCGCTGCAATGTCAAATGGAAAATCGTCCACGTGAACGACGATGTCGCGCAGGCGATCACGACGTTTGGTGATTTCAAATTCGGCGGCATCAATAACCCCTGCCTCGAATGCGGCGATGGCGAGATCGCGCACGTTGGCCTTGGGATTGCCTTCGAATCGACCCGCTTTTTCAGCAGCGCGGATTTTGGCGTCAATCGGTTCCGCCGCGATGGTTGCCTTGAGTGCCAATTCAATCACGCCAACAGGGTCGGACTCGTCAACCGGCACATGGCAAACCGAGGTCAAACGATCGCGCGTCGCAGAGGGGGCGATCAACAGCTTGGCGACTTGATGACCCACTGCGTCGGACGGCACGACATAGGGATGGCCGAGGGGAAAGATCACCCGATTCAACAGCCACGCCAGGATGCGGTTCGGATAGTTGGCGACGACACCGTCAAACGCCTGCTGGGCCTGGTACATGGCATCCCATATCGCCCAGTTCATCAGCGGTGCATCCTCCTTTTGTCGACCTTCCGATTCATAGCGTTTCAGCGTTGCCGAAACCAGATACATCTGCGAAAGAATGTCGCCCAGTCGCGCCGAAAGTTTTTCCCTGCGCTTGAGTCCGCCGCCCAGCACCAGCATCGATACATCGGCGAGGAAGGCGAAGGCGCTGGAGAAACGGGTGAGCTGCTGATAGTAGCGGCGCGTTTCGGGAGCAACGGCCGGTATGCCGACAAAATGCGAACCGGTCAGGCCGTAGACAAAGGCGCGACATCCGTTGCGCACGGTGTAAGCGATGTGGGCAAACAGCGCGGCATCGAAGTCTTGCAAGCCGCGTTGGGCATCATTGTCCTGCGCGGCGCGCATTTCCTTCAACACATACGGATGGCAGCGAATCGCGCCCTGACCAAACAGGATCAGGCTGCGCGTCAGGATGTTGGCGCCTTCGACCGTGATTGCGATGGGAACCTGCTGATAGGCGCGGCCAAGGAAGTTGGAAGGGCCAAGGCAAATGCCCTTGCCGCCGAGTACATCCATGCCGTCGTTGACAACTTTGCGCGCGCGCTCGGTGACGTGGTACTTGGCGATGGCCGACGCCACCGCAGGTTTTTCACCGAGGTCAACCGCGCCGGCCGTCATGGTGCGCGTGGCGTCCATCATGTAGGTATAGGCGCCTATGCGTGTCAGCGATTCTTCCACGCCCTCGAAACGGCCGATGGCGGTCTTGAACTGGTTGCGGATTCTGGCGTAACCACCGACCGCGCGTGCAGTAAGGATGGCCATGCCGGTATTGCTCGACGGCAGCGAAATCGAACGGCCGGCGGCGAGGCATTCCATCAGCATGCGCCAGCCCTGCCCGGCCATCTTCGGCCCGCCGATGATGAAATCGAGTGGCATGAACACATCCTTGCCACGCGTCGGGCCGTTCATGAATACCGCATTCAACGGCAAATGGCGGCGTCCCGTTTCCACCCCGGGCGTGTCGTGGGGCACCAGGGCGCAAGTGATGCCAAGATCTTTTTTGCCGCCGTGCTCGGTGCCGAGCAGCCGGTCCGGATCGTACAGGCGAAACGCCAGACCGAGCACGGTGCACACCGGCGCGAGCGTCACGTAACGCTTGTCCCAGCTTACCCGCATGCCGACCACTTCGCGGCCCTGCCATTGGCCTTTGCAGACGATGCCGAAATCGGGAATCGCCGCGGCGTCAGAGCCCGCCCACGGACTCGTCAACGCGAAGGCGGGAATATCCACACCGCGCGCCAGGCGCGGCAGGTAATGATTCTTTTGCGCCTCGGTACCGTAGTGCAGCAGCAGTTCGGCCGGGCCGAGGGAGTTTGGCACCATCACCGATACCGCGACCGCCGAAGAGCGCGTCGACAATTTGGTGATCACTTGCGAGTGGGCAAAAGCCGAGAAGCCCAGTCCGCCAAACTGCCTGGGGATGATCATGCCGAGAAAACCCTTGTTCTTGATGAACTGCCAGGCTTCCGGTGAAAGATCGTAAAGCTGGTGGGACTCCTTCCAGTCGTTCACCAGGTTGCAGGCTGCGCTGGTTTCATTATCGAGGAACGCCTGCTCTGCCGCGGTCAGGGTCGGCACCGGATAGGCCAGCAGTTTGTTCCAGTCCGGGGCGCCGCGAAACAATTCCCCTTCCCACCACACCGTGCCCGCTTCGAGCGCTTCGCGCTCGGTGTCCGACATATGCGGCAATATTTTCTTGTAAGTTGCGAACAGGGGGCGCGAAATCATCGGGCGACGCAGTGGACGAATCAACAACACCGCAACGGCCAGGACCAAAAGTCCGATAAAAATTGCGGTCAGCATCGCGCGCCTCCTTCATGGCCCCGCGCTCATTCGGCGCAGTGATTTCTTCGTTTCGGCTAGCCCGCAAGCCCCATCAGATATCGGCCGCCAGCCTGCTTTCTTTATAGCATCAGCATACTCTTGTATGCGCGTGATGGATTGTCGATCTGCCAGCAAACATGTCCTAGCGGACAAGCGCACCCGATTCGCTGGAACCCTGGAGTGGCCCAAGCGGATTGGTGTTTTCCTCATGCTCGTGGATTGCCGGCTGACCGCCGGTCAATTTATAAATAACCATGTTGTTCTTGACTAAAAGGACCGCATTGAAGCGC
>JAYUFR010000192.1:0-4259 GCA_043738625.1 Sterolibacteriaceae bacterium | reverse complement strand
GCGCAGCGGCCGGAAGAACTCGCGCAGTTCGGAAACGATGACGTCGGGACTTTCCATCGGGGCAAAGTGGCCGCCCTTGGTAAAGCGTTTGTAGCGTTGCAGGTTGTAGTTTTTCTCTGACCAGGATTTCGGCAGGCAGATGATTTCATTTTCGAATACTGCGACGCCGGTCGGCGCTTCAACCAGCGGCTGCCGGTTATGCGAAGCTTGCCACGGGTTGTGCGCACATTCATAGTAATAGCGGGCCGAGCTGCCGCCACTCCCGGTGGCCCAGTACAACATCATCGTCGTCAGCAGCTCGTCGCGCGTAAACATGCTTTCCACGTCGCCGCGACAATCGCTCCAGGTGCGCCGCTTTTCCAGAATCCAGGCGCATTGCGCAACGGGCGAATCATTCAGGCCGTAGGCCAGCGTCTGCGGTTTAGTCGCCTGGAGCGCCGAATATCCGCTCTCGGCGGCAAAGAAAAGTTCATTCTTGGCTTGCCAGCCCTGCTCATCAGGAGCGAAATCTCCCGGGCCGCCGGGGAAAGGTCCTTGAAAGATGTCCAGCGGCAGTGGCAGGCTGACATAGATGCCATGCAGCTTATCCGCGTGTTTGTGCCCGAGTTGGGCGGTGATCAACGAGCCCCAGTCGCCGCCGTAGGAAGAAAAGCGCTGGTAGCCCAACTGGTCCTGCATCAATTGCACCCAGAGATCCGCCGTGCGCCAGAAATTGAGCCCGGTGTTCGCCAGCGGCGTCGAAAAGCCGTAACCGGGGAGCGAGGGCACCACCACATCAAACGCATCGGCAGGATCACCACCAAAAGCAGCCGGGTCGCTCAAGGGACCGATGACTTTTTTCATGTCCCAGAAGGTCCACGGCCAGCCGTGGTTGAGGATGATCGGCATCGGCTTCGGGCCCTTGCCGCGCTGGTGGATGAAGTGGATGGGATTGCCCTCGATGGTGGTGCGATAGTGGGAAAACTTGTTCATTTCCCGTTCCTGCGCGCGCCAGTCAAAGCCTGTGCGCCAGTAAGTGCAAAGCTCTTTCAGGTATTCGGCATTGGTACCGTAGGCCCATTGGTCGTTTCCCAGGTCGTCGGGATAACGGGCACGCGCCAGGCGCTCGTGCAAATCCGTGATTACTGCATCCGGCACGCTGATGCTGAACTTTTCCATCACTCGTCTCCTCAGGTAAGCATTGTCAAATGGGGTGGTGCGGTCGACGCGCTTCGCGATAAACCGTGATCTAAATACCCCACACCACCGGCTTGTTTTTCTTGAGCGACTGTTCCAGCAGTTCCAGCAAAGGCACCGCGCGTTGCGTCAGATTGACGAACGGACGGCTGCTGCCGTCTTCGTCGCGCTGTGGCAGATTGTCTTCGCTCTTGCCGGCTCTTTCGGCCTTGTCAGCGGCGATTGCGGCCTTGAGCCGCGCAATGGCAGCGGGCAGTTGTTGCAGGGTAATGATGCCCTGGTCAGCAACGTCCTTGCCCATGATCGCCATCATGCGTTGGGCGACATCGCCAAACATGATCACATCTCCGGCGGCCTGCGACTGAAATACGATAATCATCGTTCTGTGATCCACGTCTTGATGCGTTCAGCGACGACGCGCCAGTCGCGCTCCAGCATCAATCCGTGGCCCATGCCCGGGAAAATCTCTGCTTCAACGCCATAGGTACGGGCGGTCATTTGCGCGGTAGAGGCGGGCATCAGGTGATCGTGTTCAGCGCCGAGGACCAGCAGACGCGGACGTGCTTCGCCGGCAAGCAGATTCTTCAGGATTTGTGATGTGCTGGGCAGACTGAACAAGGTCATGTCCCAGATCGCTCGATGCGATTCGGGTTGCGCGAGGTGATAGAAACGCTTCAGGTCATCCAGCGTCACCTCTTGTGCGAACAGCGCTTCGCGCAGTGACTCATACGAAGCCTTGCCACCCGCCATCATGTCATTGAGGTTGTTCAACAACGTCGGACGCGTGAACAAGGCGTTGAATGCCACGCCCATCATGCCCTGCGGCGGCACGGTGCACATCAGCACGGCCGCCGGCGCTGCATATTGCTCAAGATATTTTTGCACAATGAAGCCGCCCATGGAGTGCCCGATCAATATCGGCGGCGTCGGCAGTTGTTCGACCACTTCGCGCACGTCATCAACGTAATCGGAGATTGACAGCGTATCCAGCACCTCGCGGCCGCGACTGCCGCCATGCCCCGACACCGATAGCGCATGCGCCGCAAATCCGGCTTTGGCGAAGAAGGGCAGAAAGTGCTCTTCCCAGCACCATGCGCCGGTGAAGGCGCCATGAATGAACAGCAGCGGCGTCTTGTGCTTCAGGCGGGCAGGAAGGTGGGTGAGAACTTCAAGCACTGAATGAGCGTCGCGGGTATTCAATGGGGAATCGTCTTGGAATTATTCTTGAGAGGCCGATTCTACCGCGCGAGCACTTGCTTCAGCGCTGCAACCCGTGCTTGATGGATACGCTGTGGAATTTGCGCGGGATCGGTACAGGCCTTGGCGATCGCACCGGCATCCACGGATTGTGCGGCTGCGAGCGCCCGTTGCCACTGGCCGGCCTGCGGATAGGGCCGCTTCTCGAAGCCGAGTCGGCCGCGATAGTCGGCCTCGCTGGCCTGCAACACAAGCGCAAACCGCTCCGGCCGGCGAAAAGCATCGCAATGTTCGAATACCTTCATGATGGTCAGTGGTTTCAGCGCGTCGACACGGTGGATATCGCCATGCAACCGGGCCACCAGCAGGGCCAGGTCGCGGCAGTCGGCGGGTACGCGCAGCCGCTCGCATAGCGGCCGCAGCAGGGCGACACTGCGTGCCTCATGGCCGATATGCCGTGGCAGCACATCCGCCGGGGTGGTGCCCTTGCCCAGATCGTGCGTCAACGCCGCAAAGCGCACCGGCAGCGACGTTCGCATTTGCGCCGCCATGTCGATGACCATCATCACATGCACGCCGGTATCCACCTCCGGGTGAAAGTCAGCACGCTGCGCTACGCCCCACAAGGCGTCGACTTCGGGCAGGATTTTCCTGAGTGCGCCACAACTGCGCAGAATCTCGAACATGCGCGAAGGCTTGTCTTCCATCAAGCCGCGACTGAATTCCTGCCAAACGCGCTCGCGTACCAGATGATCAACCTCGCCCTGGTCAGTCATCCGCTGCATCAGCGCGCGGGTCTCATCGGCCACGGTGAAGTCGGCGAAGCGCGCCGCGAAACGCGCGACGCGCAGGATGCGCACCGGGTCTTCGGCGAAAGCCGATGATACGTGGCGCAGAATCTTTGCCTCAAGATCGCGGCGACCGTGATAAGGGTCGATCAGCGCGCCGCTTTCGCTCTTGGCGATGGCATTGATGGTGAGATCGCGCCGCGCCAGATCCTGTTCCAGCGTCACGTCCGGCGCGGCGTGAAAGGCGAAGCCTGTGTAGCCCGGCGCGGTCTTGCGCTCGGTGCGCGCCAGTGCGTATTCCTCATGGGTCTGCGGATGCAGAAACACCGGGAAGTCCTTGCCCACCGGCTTGTAACCAAGCGCGTTCATTTGTTCCGGCGTAGCACCGACGACGACGTAGTCCCGATCCTGCACTGGCAGACCAAGGAGTTCATCGCGTACCGCACCACCGACGGAAAAAATTTGCATGGTCTTGTTGTCAGGCGCGATGATCAATCGCTGCGTGCATGCCACTCGCGCACCAGCAGAGCCGTTCCGGCAAGACAGCCGCTGCCATTCTACCGCCCTGCTCTGCGGCGGAATTCGTCGTTGCTGGCCAGCTTGCTGTTCTGCGCGAGATAGGTCGGGGCGATGCTTTCGAGCGGCGTGGCAACGCTGCCGAACGGCAGTGTGCAGCCAGCGTCACAGGTATTGGAGATCTGCATCGAATCATGGCTGTCGCGACTCAGCGGGATGCCGGGCACGAACTCCGCCGCCAGTGCCTGCAGCCGGGCGAGCGCATCAGGCAAGCCGATGATGGGACGCCGATGCCCGCTGTAGCGGCCAGCCAGTGCAACCAGCTCGCGCAGCCGATAAGTTTTTGGCCCGCACAGACTGTAGCTCTTGCCGACACTAGCGGTGTTCTCCAGGCTGCCGACGATGCTCGCCGCCACGTCCTCGACCCACACTGGTTGAAATTGTGCGTCCGGGCAACCCAGTGGCACTAGCGGAAAAATCTTTTGCAAATCGGCAAAAAGCGTCAGGAATTCGTCGCCAGCGCCGAAGATCACCGAAGGTCGAAACACGGTGACTGCTATCTCCGGCGCTGCCGCAAGGATG
>JAYUFR010000191.1:0-4294 GCA_043738625.1 Sterolibacteriaceae bacterium | reverse complement strand
CCTATTTCGTGTAAAGCAATCCGCAGGTTTTTTAGACCACCTTGCCGGGATTCATCAATCCGCGTGGATCGAGCGCCCGCTTGACCGCACGCATCATGTCCATTTCGACCTCGCTCTTGTAGCGAAGAATCTCCGTCCGCTTCAATTGGCCCAGCCCATGCTCGGCGGAGATTGAGCCGCCCAGCTCATTCACCAGGTCATGCACGATACGATTGATCTGCGCAGTGCCGGCAATGAAGGCTTCCTGATCATGCGGGTGGGAAAGGTTGTAGTGCAGATTGCCGTCACCGATGTGGCCGAAGCAGACGATGCGGACAGCGGGAAACGCAGCTTGAAGTTTTGCGTCAGCGAGGACAATGAATTCGGCGATGCGCGACAGTGGCAGGGCGATGTCGTGCTTGATGGAAACGCCTTCGTGCTTTTGCGCTTCGGATACATTCTCGCGCAGGGTCCACAACTCCCCTGCTTCGCCGAGGTTGCGGGCAAGGGTGGCATCCACCACCAAGCCTTGTTCGCGCGCTGATGCCAGGCATTCGAGTAGGGGTTCGTCGAGCTTGATCGCGCGGCTGTCGGAGATTTCGATCAGGACTTTCCAGTCGCTGTTCGCCGCCAGCGGATCGCGCGTTTTTGGCAGGTGCTTCAACACCAGTTCCAGCGCGCTGCTGCCGATAATTTCGAATGAGGTGACGCAATCGCCGAGTTCTTCACGCAGGTGGCCGAGCAAAGCCACGGCAGACGTCGGATCGGGCACCGCCACCCATGCGGTTGCAGTCGCGCGCGGTCGCGGGAACAGCTTGAGCACGGCGGCGGTGATCAGTCCCAACGTGCCTTCCGCACCGATGAACAGTTGCTTGAGGTCGTAGCCAGTGTTGTCCTTGCGCAGGCCACGCAGTCCGTTCCAGATGCGGCCGTCAGGCAGCACGACTTCAAGGCCCAACACCATGTCGCGGGCGTTGCCATAGCGCAGCACCTGCACGCCGCCGGCGTTGGTGGAAAGATTGCCGCCGATGGTGGCGCTGCCTTCGGAGGCCAGGGAGAGCGGAAAAAGACGACCAACGTTGGTCGCAGCTTCCTGTACCTGAAGCAACGTGCAGCCGGCTTCGACCGTCATGGTGCTGTTGTCGCGGTCGACTTCGCGAATGTGATTGAGGCGGCCGAGGCTGATGATGACTTCGCCGTCGATTGGCGTGGCACCGCCGCACAGGCCGGTGTTGCCGCCCTGCGGCACGATGGCAACGCCCTCTTCCACGCACAGGCGGACTGTGGCGGCGACTTGTTCGGTGTTTGCGGGACGTGCCACGCAGAGCGGGTTGCCGTGGTAGCGGCCACGCCAGTCGGTGGCGTAGCGGCTGACCTCGTCGGCCAGCGTCAATACATGGGTCGCGCCGAGCACGGCGCGCAGCCTGTCAAGCAGTGCGGGGTTCACGCCAGGGTTGCATACAGATCGTGGACATCGCAGTCGGTCACGGTGACCTCGGCGAATTCGCCGACTTCGAGGTCGTGGCCATCGACGATGATGACCAGCCCGTCGATTTCCGGCGCGTCGCCGGGCGAACGGGCGGTGGCACCGTCTTCATCGACGTCGTCCACCAGCACCTGAATGCGCCGCCCGATGCGGGCCTCGAGGCGCTGCGTGCTGATGTCTTCCTGGTGTTGCATCAAGCGCGCGCGACGTTCTTCGCGAACTTCCAGCGGCAGCATGCCGGGCAGCTCGTTGGCGGCTGCGCCGTCCACCGCCGAATAGGCGAAGGCGCCGACGCGATCAAGTTTGGCTTCGTCGAGGAAGTCGAGCAGTTCGTTGAATTCGTCTTCTGTCTCGCCGGGGAAGCCGGTGATGAAGGTGCTGCGTATGGTCAGCTCAGGCAACTCGCGCCGCCACGCGGCGATGCGGTCGAGCACCTTCTCGGCCGAGGCCGGCCGCTTCATCAACTTGAGGATGCGATGGCTGGCGTGCTGGAACGGAATGTCGAGATAGGGCAGGATTTTTCCTTCGACCATGAGCGGGATCAGGTTGTCGACGTTCGGATACGGATACACGTAGTGCAACCGAACCCAGATGCCGAGTTCTCCCAGCGCCTTGCACAGGTCGTAGAGCTGCGTCTTGACCGGTCGCCCGCCCCAGAAGCCAGTGCGATATTTGACGTCGACACCGTAGGCGCTGGTGTCTTGCGAGATCACCAGCAGTTCCTTGACGCCGGCCTTGGCCAGTATTTCCGCTTCGCGCAATACGTCGCCGATCGGCCGGCTGACCAGGTCACCGCGCATTGACGGGATGATGCAGAAACTGCAACGATGGTTACAGCCTTCGGAAATTTTTAGGTAGGCGTAGTGGTCGGGGGTCAGCCGCACGCCTTGCGGCGGCACCAGTTCGGTGAATGGATCGTGCAGCCGCGGCAGGTGGGCGTGTATGGCATCCATCACTTCCTGCGTGGCATGTGGTCCGGTCACTGCCAGCACTTGCGGATAGGCGTCGGCCACGATGCTGCCCTTTGCGCCGAGGCAACCGGTGACGATCACCTTGCCGTTTTCGGCGAGCGCTTCGCCAATGGTTTCGAGCGACTGTTCCACCGCTGCGTCAATGAAGCCACAGGTATTGATGACCACCAGGTCGGCGCCATCGTAGTCGCCGGAGATCTCATAACCTTCTGCGCGCAAGCGCGTCAGGATTTGCTCGGAATCGGAGCCGGCCTTGGGACAGCCAAGCGAAACGAAGCCGACGGTGGGGGGTCTGGCCTTTCTGGGTTGGGGCATGGAGGGGTTTTGCGCAGGCTGGTATCACTACTACCAGCGCTTATTTTTTTTCGTTGCTTTTGCTCGGGGCGGCAGGGTCGAAGGTGGGAAACGGCACTCCGGAAAACACCTTGCGCGATTGTTCCTGCATGCTTTCCTGCAACTTCTGGAACATGTTGCGGCTTTGTTCAACGTAGGCGCCCATCATGTTCTGCATGGCCGGACCCTGAAAACTGAGGAACTGGGCCCAGAGGTCTTTGCTCGGAACGGCGTCGCCATAGACGGCACGCGCCTGATCCTGGAGCTTGGTCTGTACCTCGGTGAAACCCTTGATGTTGTTTTCGAGATACTTGCCCATCATGCCCTGCATGGCGTGGCCGTAAAAACGGATCATCTGCGCCAACAGGTCGGAGGTGAACATTGGCGCCCCGCCTGATTCTTCTTCAAGGATGATCTGCATGAGGATGCTGCGCGTCAGATCTTCGCCGGTCTTGGCGTCGACCACCACAAATTCTTCGCTTTGCAGCACGAGATTCTTGACATCCGCCAGCGTGATGTAGGTGCTGGTCTTGGTGTCATACAAGCGCCGATTCGGGTATTTCTTGATCAGACGGTGTGACTCGGCCATCGGTAGTTCCCCCAGTTTGTTCTGCGCTGCAACGAAATCGATTATAGCCCGCTTGCCGAGGCGCCCGACAGAGACTGTGGCAACGATGGAGTCTCGCACTTCCTGCTTGATCGCCAGGACCATGTCGGTGCCGATATATCCCGACGCACTGGCGTTGACGGTGACGCCCTTTTTTGCGACTTCCAGGGCGATGGCTTTGGTAAAGCCGAGAATGCCGGACTTGGCCGCAGAATAATTGGCCTGCCCGAACTGTCCCTCACCCCATTGACCGAAGAAATATTGATCACCCTGCCCCAGCCGCGATCCGCCATGGCCTCGAGCACCTGATTCGTCAAATTGAAGACCGAGTCAAGGTTGCTGGACAGGACAGCATCCCACTGGTGCGGGAAGTCGGGAAATTTGCCACGACCGTGAATCCACTCAGCGCCAGCGCCCGGCATATCGCCGTCCCCAATCCACCCATGCCGCCTGTTACCAACGCGACTTTCTTCGTCATTGCCAATTTCCATGAGCGTAATACAACAATAGCGGCCCGAAGGCCGCTCCCTTTAAAACATATGCTGCCCACCATTGATTGAAATGTTGCCGCCGTTGACGAAAGCAGCCTCGTCAGAGGCCAGATAGGCCACCAGTCCGGCCACTTCTTCCGGCTTGCCGAGGCGCGACATCGGGATTTGCGGCAGGATCTTGCTGTCCAGTACTTCCTGCGGGATCGCCGTGACCATGCGGGTACCGATGTAGCCCGGCGAAATCGTATTCACGGTCACGCCCTTCTTCGCCACTTCCAGCGCCAGCGCCTTGGTAAAGCCGTGCATGCCGGCCTTGGCCGCTGCGTAATTGGTCTGCCCGAATGCACCCTTCTGGCCGTTGACTGACGAAATGTTGATGACCCTGCCCCAGTTGCGTTCCATCATGCCGTCGCACACCTGCTTGGTC
>JAYUFR010000190.1:0-4365 GCA_043738625.1 Sterolibacteriaceae bacterium | reverse complement strand
GCGCTGGTGTTTCGCTCGGGCAAGGTTGCCGGTTTCATTGCCGGTGCCGACGTTACCGAATTCACCACGCTCGACACCGTTGAGAAAAATATTGAATTGGTCGGCCGTGGCTGGAACCTGTTCAACCGTTTGGCCAGAGTGCACTATCCAACCCTTGCCCTGATTCGCGGCCACTGTCTGGGCGGCGGGTTGGAGTTGTCGCTGGCGTGTCGCTATCGGATCGTGGTGGATGAACCCGGCACAAAGCTCGGCCTGCCTGAAGTCATGCTCGGCATTTTCCCGGGCTGGGGCGGCATGCTGCGTCTGCCAGCGCTCATCGGTCCGCAGGCCGCGCTCGACATGATGCTGACCGGCAAAACCGTGGATGCGAAAAAGGCCTATCGTCTCGGCCTCGCCGACGCCTGCGTGCCGCCGCGTGTCATGGCTGCCGCTGCGCGTCGCATTGTGCTGTCGGGGCAGCCAGCACATACGGCGCCGCTCTTGCAGCGTTTGCTCAACGGTCCGCTCAAAGCCTTGATCGCCGCCGCTGCGCGCAAGCAGGTCGCCGCGCGCGCCCGACCCGAGCACTATCCGGCGCCCTACGCCATCATCGACACCTGGGCCAGGCACAATGGCAATGCACTGGCCGATCCGGCGCTGATCGGGCGTCTGTCGGGATCAAACACGGCACGCAACCTGATCCGCGTATTCTTCATGCAGGAGCGGCTCAAGAGTTTCGGCAAGGCAGAGGTCGTGCCGGTGCGTCGCGTGCATGTGGTCGGCGCCGGCGTCATGGGTGGCGACATTGCCGCATGGTGCGCCCTGCGCGGCCTGACCGTCAGCGTGCAGGATCGCTCGCTGGAGCTGATTGCGCCGGCCCTGGCGCGGGCACGCACGTTGTTCGAACGCCAGTTGAAAGACCCGTACCTGGTCCGCGCCGCAAGCGACCGCCTGATCCCCGATGTAGAAGGTCAGGGTGTGGCACACGCCGATCTGGTGATCGAAGCCATCGCCGAAAACCTTGCAGCCAAGCAGGCGCTGTTCCGCATACTGGAGCAACGTGCCAAACCGCAAGCCCTGCTCGCCACCAACACCTCCAGTCTGCGGCTCGAAGACATCGGCCAGGTATTCGCGAATCCGGCAAGACTGGTCGGTATCCACTTCTTCAATCCGGTGGCGCGCATGCCGCTGGTGGAAGTGGTGCAGTCCGCCAGCGCCGATCCCGCTGTGTTGCGCCGCGCCTGCGCCTTTGTGCGCGCCATCGACAAGCTGCCGTTGCCGGTGAAGAGCGCGCCCGGCTTCCTGGTCAATGCGGTACTCGCGCCCTACATGCTGGAAGCCATGCGTTGTGTGGACGAAGGGCTGATGCCGGAAAATATCGATGCCGCCATGCTCGCCTTCGGCATGCCCATGGGGCCGATCGAACTGGCCGATAGCGTCGGGCTCGACGTGGCATTGGCCGCCGGCAGCCAGCTTGCCGCAGGTGGTACAGCGCCGCGCTGTCTCACCGAACGTGTGGCGCGCAAGGACCTCGGCCGTAAAACCGGCAAGGGGTTTTACGACTGGAGTGGCGCAAAAACTTCCGCTCCGCGCGGCAGCGGCATGAGCGCGCCGCCAGGTCTGGCCGACCGACTGATGGCGCCGTTGCTCGCCGCCGCGAAAAAACTGGTTGCCGATGGCGTTGTCGCCGACGCCGATCTGGCCGATGCCGGCATCATCTTCGGCACCGGCTTTGCCCCGTTTACCGGCGGCCCGTTAAACTACGCTGCCAACCAGAAAATGCAATGACTCCCCTGTTGGAAATAAGACCGGCAGTCGCCGGACAACAACAATCGCAATTGCCCTAGTAGGGCGATCAAGCCATGGAAGATATCTGGAGCAAAAATTATCCGCCCGGAATTCCCGCGCAGATTGATCTGAACGAAGCCGCTTCGGTGGTGGCGTTGTTCGAGGACAGTTGCCGGCGTCATGCCGATCGCACTGCTTTCATCAGCATGGGTGCGAAGCTGAGCTACCGCGACCTCGACCGGCATTCGCGTGATTTCGCCGCATGGCTGCAGGCGCTGGGACTGAACCAGGGCGCGCGCGTTGCGCTGATGATGCCCAACGTTTTGCAATACCCGATCTGCCTGTTCGGCGCGCTGCGCGCCGGCTGCGTGGTGGTGAACTTCAATCCGCTGTACACGTCGCGTGAAGTGGAATATCAACTCAAGGATTGCGGCGCCGAAGTGATTGTCATCGTCGAGAATTTTGCCCATACGTTAGAGCCGGTGTTGGCGAATACGTCATTGCGCCACGTGGTGGTGAGTCCGCTCGGGGAAATGCTCGGCACGATCAGGGGTCCGCTGATCAATTTCGTCGTGCGCCATATCAAAAAAATGGTCCCCGCCTGGTCACTGCCCGGATCGCATTCGCTGAAACGGGTGCTGGCCGTGGGTGCGGATCATGCGTTCGATGGCGCAGCGCTCTGCCACGCCGACCTCGCATTTCTGCAATACACCGGTGGCACTACCGGCGTCTCCAAGGGCGTGATGCTGACGCATGGAAATATCGTCGCCAACGTATTGCAGGCCAGTGCCTGGATCAAACAAGGCATAAAAGAAGAAGGTGAGTTGATCGTCACCGCCCTACCGCTGTATCACATCTTCGCGCTGACGGCGAACTGCCTGACCTTCATCCGGATCGGTGCGACCAATCTGCTCATCGTCAATGCGCGCGATATCTCCAGTTTCATCAAGGAACTTTCACGACACCGCTTCACCTGCATTACCGGCGTCAACACGTTGTTCAATGCGCTGCTCAATCATCCCGCGTTTGCCGCCCTCGATTTCTCTGCCATGCACCTGACTCTGGGCGGTGGCATGGCAGTGCAAAGAGCGGTCGCCGAGCGGTGGCGGGAAACGACCGGAAGCGTGGTCGTCGAAGCCTACGGCCTGACCGAGACTTCGCCTGCGGTCGCCATCAACCCCCTGGATCTTGCTGCCTATAACGGTTCCATCGGCCTGCCCATCCCCTCTACCGAAGTCTCGATTCGCGACGATGCCGGCACGGAAGTATCGCCCGGCGAAGTGGGTGAACTTTGCGTGCGTGGTCCGCAGGTGACGCAAGGCTATTGGCAGCGGGCCGACGAGACCGCGCTGGTCATTTACGCGGATGGATTTTTGCGCACCGGTGATCTGGTACGGATGGATCCGCAAGGCTACCTCTTCCTGGTCGATCGCAAGAAAGACATGATCGTGGTTTCCGGGTTCAAGGTGTTCCCCAATGAGGTCGAAGCCGTGGTCGCGATGCATCCCGGCGTGCGTGAGGTCGCCGCCATCGGCGTGCCCGACGAACACTCCGGCGAAGTGGTCAAGATTTTCGTCATCCGAAAAGATCCGACATTGACCGCCGCAGCGCTGATCGCTTTTTGCCATGAACAACTGACTGGATACAAGGTGCCGCGCCACGTCGAGTTTCGCGACGACCTGCCACGCACCAACGTCGGCAAGATCCTGCGGCGCGCGCTGAAGGAAGGCAAATGACTATTCAACAATGGAGCAAAACATGATCGACCTGCATTACGTGGCGACGGCGAACGGAATGAAAGTGGTAATCGCGCTTGAAGAGATGGGGCTGCCCTATCGCGTGATCGACTATCCCCTGTTCGCAGGAAAACATCTCACCAGCGAGTTTCGCAAGCTCAACCCGAACAACAAATTGCCGGTCATCGTCGACAGTGCTCCCGCCTTTGGCGGTGCACCGCTGCCGGTATTCGAGACCGGCGCGATCCTGCTCTACCTTGCCGAGAAAAGCGGAAAGTTTTTACCGACCGATCCGCGCCAGCGCATGGTCGCACTGCAATGGCTGGTCTGGCAGGTGGCCGGGCATGGGCCAATGAACGGGCAGGCGCATCACTTCATTCGTTACGCCCCCGAGGGTCAGGATTATGGCGTGATGCGCTATCGCCGCGAGGTGCTGCGGCTGTGCAATGTGTTGGAATACCGACTGTCGGAAAGCGAATATCTGGCGGCGGAATATTCGGTCGCGGACATGGCTGTCTGGCCGTGGGTGCAGGGCGCCGCGCTGATCGACATCGATATCGCCGAGTTTCCGGCGGTCACGCGCTGGTCCAACGCCATCCTCGCGCGGCCGGCCGTGGTTCGCGCCATCAGCGGCGAAAAAACTTCGGTGCCCGAGCACTACATGCAAAAGCGCGCCAAGCTTACCGCCGAGGAATGGTCGAACACTTTTGGCGACCGAATGCACGGCGCGGCCAAGCTGAGATAACCACGATCGTTGCGCTTTCGGTCCTCAGGAAGCGGCAGGTTTTTCAGCAAGGGTCTTCAGATTGGCAAGCCCGGTTTCGAAATCCTTGCCAATCATTTTATCCATGCTCATGAAGAT
>JAYUFR010000189.1:0-12962 GCA_043738625.1 Sterolibacteriaceae bacterium | reverse complement strand
GCAGCACGGCGCAGCACGACTTCAGCGTCGTTCAACTGTCCGAGTGCGTAATACCGGTTTGCAAGTCCGATGCTGGCCGTGGCGCTGTCCGGCCAGCGTTCAAGAAATGCCGTGTAGGCCGTGATTGCGCCACGGCCATTGCCGACGCGTTCCATGGCCGAGATCGCGGCCAGGTAACCCGGCTCTGTGGCGGTGACCGGAATGCGGCCAGGTGGCTGCGTCACCATCGCCCAGTAATTGCTCTTTTTCCAGCTGTATTCGAAGATCGTAAACGGAATCGCCTGCCGCTTCGTCTCTCCCGAGCGCAGATAAAGCTCGCCCGCCGGGTAGTTAAAACCGACCACCACCGCGTAGTGCCAATTCGTGATCAACCCGATGCCGGTATCCTGCAATACGATCACAGGATTTCCGGCCGCAACCTCACGCAGCAAGTCGTCGAAGCGCGGGGCCAGTTGGTAGGAGACTTCGCTGTAGTGCCTTGCTGCGCCCAGCATTTCGATCTGTAGGCTTCCCTGCCGCCTGGGCAGATAAACCAGATCGACGAGATCCTCCGGGGTAACCTGAGCACCTGCATAAACCATGGTCGTAGCCAACGCCGCCGGACCGCACTGGTATTTCTGCTGCGGGAAAAAAGGTACATCAGCAAGTTCGGTCTTGACTGCAACGGATTCCGGCCAGGCAGTTCGCAGTCCCATTGTCTGCGGAACCAGCGAAGCACAACCGCCCATGATACCCAAAAGCAAAAAAGCGCCCGCCCTGAGGCAGACGCTTCGGAACCAGATTGGCAAGTCCTGCATCATCGTGTTCTGAAAATTAACGGCGGAACGCGAAGTACCAGATAAAGAACACAACAACCAGTATGACCAGTGCTGTACCGCCATCAGCACCTGCAGGAGCTGAATTTATTTTCCCCGCCAGACTACTGACTTCAGCATCGCTCATCCGGGCGACACGATCAGTGGCGGCCTGTGCGTCCAGTCCCATCGACTGGAACTCCTTGACCGTCTGGGCACGACTCAGATAGCTGACGACGACGTTGCGATCAACTTGAACGGAAGCAGCGGCGTTCGCCTGATCCGTCCCGATCATGCTTGCCTGGCCGGTCTGGAACGGCAGCAGAAGTACAGCAATGGCCATGGCGCGACAAAGTATGTTTTTCAGTGTGGAATTCATATGATTCTCCTGTGATTAATTGAGCTGTAATCGCCGCCAAATCAACAAGCTGTGGAGACGTGGCGGTGACTATGGTCTCGTCTGTTATTCATTTCCGTGCGCTGCCGTACATATCGGAAATTTATGGGGGAGTACTTTATGGGGGAGGACTTAATGTGTGAACGTCAACGTCGGCGGCAACAAGAAAGAATAATTTTCCCGTCTGTGTTCTGGCATACAGAAGTAAACTCGCAAATGGTATAGGCTGCCGCCTGCGGTTTCCTGCATGTATTATTTATGTTGGGTAAGCGCACAAGGATTAAACACATAAAACCATTACATTAAGGGAACAAATTATGGATACGCAAACGTCAAGCAAATCTCTTCATCCGCTTGCCTGGGTCGCCGGCATAGCCTTGATACTGTTCAGTGCTGTTGGCGTCGCTGCATTTATGGGCTGGTTGCCGAGTGTGAACGGCGACGCACACGACAAAGCGGCGCTGGAACAGCATTCCGCCAACACGGTCGCACCTGCACCTGCACCTGTGCCAGTAACAAGACATGCAGCCCCGGTACGACATACCTCACCGGTGCAGTCGGCAAGCCCTGCCCCATCCCGTTACGAGCGCCACTGCAGTGAATGCGGCGTAATCGAATCGGTGCAAGAAATTCAGACCAAAGGCCAAGGATCCGGCCTCGGTGCCGTCGGTGGTGGTGTTGTCGGCGGATTGCTGGGTAACCAGGTTGGCGGAGGTCATGGCAAGGATGCCATGACCGTGGTCGGCGCCATCGGTGGCGCAATGGCCGGTAACGAGGTCGAAAAACGTGTCAAATCGGCGACCAGCTATGCCACTACAGTTCGCTTTGACGACGGCTCAAGCCGCGTCATCAGTGAGGCCAATTTGCCAACGTGGCGCGCAGGCGACAAGGTCAAGGTAATCGATGGCGTCATTCGAAGCGACTATTGAACGTAACAATCGATGAGTAATTTCAGTCAAACAAAGTCACGAGGAATGATCAAATGAAAACGATCCAAGGATTTTCAATCAGTGCGGTTTTAGCCGCTGTACTGCTCAATCTGACGGGGTGTGGCGGAATGTCGGCTCGCGACCAGAGTACGGCAGTTGGTGCTGGTGCAGGTGCTGTTGCAGGCTCGATCCTCACCGGCGGCAGCACGACAGGTACGGTCGGTGGCGCGGTGGTCGGAGGTGTTATAGGCAATCAGGTCGGCAAGAAGCCGTGATTGCCTGGTCGAGCGTGTTGTCCCGTGCAAGACAAAATTATTGCAACGTTATGTGCGGCATCGAACAGAGCAAATTGGTAATTTAATACATTCTGTTATCGGGTGTCCGCTTCTCCCTTTGCGAACACCTGTGGTACGTGGCCCGGAACGCCCCCCTGTTCCGGGCCATTTTTTTGTATTCGCCGACGGCCGCTGCAACCAAAGTCGTCTCGAATTTCGGCGCCTTGGAGATTGACTATTCCGGAGCCGACAATGACGAATGACAGCTGGCTGGAATGTTCGTTTCCTTATGTGTGCCAGCGAACTGAATTGAATGCATGCACAGGGTACTTTAACTCGATTTCGCAATGGTCGCCGCCCTTTTGGAACGGCGGTGTTTTCCCCCACAACTAAAGGAATCCTCATGAACTATTCAATCGTATTTTCAGCGGTAGCGATGGCCCTGGCATTGAGCGCATGCGACAGACCTACTGTCGTGACGCCAGCAGCGGTGGTTACGGTTCCAGGTCCGGCCGGCGCGACAGGTGCCACTGGTTCGCAAGGGTCGCCTGGATCAACCGGCTACACCGGCGATACCGGCGCAACCGGTTCTACCGGTGCCACCGGATCCATGGGCAGCAAGGGTGAACCCGGTAAGTCCGGTGACGGAACTACGGTAATCGTGGCGCCGCCTGCGGCACCGGCGTCAACAAATTAATCCACATTTTCGAGGAGAACAACATGAGCTTGGGAACCATACTTTTGATCCTGCTGGTCCTGATGTTGATCGGCGCCATTCCGGCTTGGCCGCATAGCAGGAACTGGGGTTATGGGCCCAGCGGCGGCCTCGGACTTGTCGTCGTCATTCTCGTTGTACTCCTCCTCATGGGGCGAATATAACGAGAAGCCCGCGGTCGGCGACTTCGCCGATTCGCCTGTGTCGAAACGCTTGACTGATTGACATCGGCTGTCATTTTTTCCGGAGGCAACAATGAATGCTCTCTTAAGCAATGCCCTGGCGCTGGCCGGAGGTGTTGGCTTCGCAGGCAATTGCGCAGGTCAGCTTTTACGAACGCGAAGGGTTTTCAGGAGAGTCGTTCACCACGGAAAGACGGATTGGCAATTTTGAGCGCTACGGTTTCAATGACCGTGCATCTTCCGTCGTGGTTCACAACGAGCGCTGGGAAGTTTGCGAGGACATGGGCTTCACCGGTCGCTGTGTCGTTCTGCGCCCGGGCAAGTATCCGTCAGTGGCTGCGATGGGTCTGAACAACCGTATTTCGTCGGTGCGCATTGTCGACAGAAATTCGAACATAGATGATCGTCGCTATGCACCCGCCCCCATGGCCGACAACGACTACCATCGGCGCAACTACGAGCGCTTTTACGAAGCCGATGTCAGTTCCGTCCGCGCGGTCGTGGGTCCCCCCGAGCAACGCTGCTGGGTCGAACGGGAACAGATTCCGCAAGAACGAAGCAAGGCCAATGTGCCCGGAGCAATTGCCGGCGCGTTGATCGGCGGCATTCTCGGTCACCAGGTCGGTGGTGGACATGGCAAGGATATCGCCACGGTTGGCGGCGTAGCCGCCGGTGCGGCGGTGGGGGCAAACGTCGGTCGCAATAATGGCGACCAGCAGCCGCAGACCCGTGACGTCCAGCATTGCGCCAGCACGCCCAGCCAGGCAAAACCCGAGTTCTGGGATGTCACCTACTACTTTCGTGGCCTCGAGCATCACATTCAGACAACTGAACCTCCGGGCGCCACTGTCACTGTCAATGAGCAGGGCGAGCCCCGCACATAGGAACATGGGGCGTTAGTCCCCGCCGCCGCAGAGCAAGAGCCACGGCAGGGACGTAGGCAGGAACACGAGCGGAATGATAATCGCGGACACGAATAAACCATGACATCCACTCTGGAAATACAGCGCCAGACCAGCGACCATGACGATGGCAAGTCAGCGCTGGAGCGGCTGCCGCATCTGGCCAAAAAAGTGGCACTGATGTGGGCGTCACGTGAGTTGGATGGCTATATTTCCACGCTGATCATGGATTCCCGTGACGGCGAGCGCAAGGGCCTGCCCCTGGATGTCGCGGCCGAATTGATGTTCCTTACCGAAACCAACAAGCTGGTACGTGCCATCGACCTGATGAAAAAAACAAACACCAATATGGGCGCGGCCTATCGTCTGGTCGACGAAGCTGATCAACCGAACTCGGGCACTGATCCTTGGGCCAGATCGTCGAATCCAAAAGATGTCGCCCCGGTCGCCAGAAAAACTTCACGACCTGTCGGTCACCAGATGAACGCAGGCAAGGGCAAGAAACCCGGAGGACTACTCAGTTGGTTGTTGAATGTCCTGTTTGGCTAAGATAATTGAAAACCAACATCCAAGTTAAAACTGGTAACCCGCAATTGCCAGGCCACGGGCCGCCTTTGGCAAACTTCAGCGTGCCGGTACGACAATAACGGTATTGCCATTCGGGCTTCCCTTCGCCCCGGTATTTCCTTTGGCACCCGTACTCCCCATACTCCCCGTGCTCCCCGTCGCTCCTGTACTACCGGTTGCGCCGGTGTCACCTGTTGCTCCTGTATCGCCTGACGCCCCGGTGTTACCTGTTGCACCCGTGTCGCCGGTTGCACCTGTACCACCGGTCGCACCGGTGTAGCCCGTGTTGCCAGTACGCCCTTTGGCGCCGGTATCTCCAGTTGCGCCTGTATCACCCGTCATGCCTTGTGGTCCGGGCGGACCGGCGGGCGCTGTAATGCAAGCGCCCAATGCAGTGGCTGTCAGGACTGCGATAAACGATTTTGAAACGTTCATGGTGACTCCTTTGTTTGGATTGGCGAGTCAAAAAAGACTACGCAGACTCCCAAGCGAGATTACACACACCGCCGTGTCGCTTCGGTGCGCTGGGTCGCATAGCCAACAATATTTCCGCGCAAGTTGTGATGCGTGCCGAGTCGCATTACGCTGAATGCTTCTGAACTGCCGAAGGTAGCCCCGGCAGCGGAAAGATTATGGGCCTGTATACCCCGGCAGCCCCTGTGCGGCCTTGCTCTTGGCCAGAATGATGCCCTGTGTTAGTGCGACATCATAAGCACCCGGCCCGGCGCCGATGGTGACCCTGGATCTGAAGAAATTGGCCCATTGAAATTCCGCATAGGCTTCTGCCGTTTTTTGATAGCCTCCCGCGTTGCGAACAAAACCTGCGAGGCTTCGATAGGGATCGTCCCTAAGGTGCTCTACGTTCTTCGGAATTTCCTCGAATGTTCGAAGGACTCCCTGCTCATCGTAGGGGTGAACCCAATGGTTGCCATCCATCGTGCGCCAAAACAGATCCATGGCAAACGTGGAGAAATCTGCTTCGACCAGGAAAAAGCCGCTGTCTACGTTCTCATCCGCCAATGCTCGCGCCAGATGATGGTGATCGGTAATGTAGAGCTTGTCGTTCGGCCCCTCAACGGCCGGGATGGGGCGGGTGGACAGAAAGTCCCGCAACCGGTCTCCGTGGAGCGTTGCGAAATGGTTTCTCTTTTCAATCACCTCGGCAAGTCCAACGGTAATTTGGGTCGGGTGCAGCCGGTGGATCTTGATCTCGTGCAGTTGACTCATCTGAAAATCGCCGCCTGCCTCACTGCCACAAGAGCGGCAGCAGGCCCAGTGCCGCCAGACCCGACAAAAGGCAAAGGCTGGCGACGCCCGTCTGGCGCGAGGACAAGGCGAATGCATAAACACCTTTCGCAACATTGTTGCTGGCCGCAGCAATCAAGATGCCGGACGACGCAAGTTGCACTGTGGTGAGCACAGGGGCTGACTGAGTCATGCCCATGATGAAGGGATCGACGTCGGTAACGCCCATGAGGGTGGCAAGCGAGTAAACACCCGCCTCACCCATGTATTCAACAACCAGGTGGGTCGCCACCAGCATGGCGACAAAGAGCAATGCGAACAGGAGTGCGGCACTGATTTCAAGCGGATTTTTGGGCTCGAATTCGCGCACGATCTCGACTGCGGTTGCATCTCCCCTGCGCGACCACAGCCAGCCGGCGCCGATCGCCAGCAAAGCCAACGCGATAAAAGACGGGGCCAAGCTGTCCATCAGTTCACGGTTGAACAAGGCCAGCAGGATTGCCAGTCGCAGGTACATCATGCCGGAAGCGATCAGGATTCCTCCCGCGAACAAATGCGGTTGCTCTTCGCGTGCCGATCGTCGCGCCAGAACCACCGTCGTGACTGTCGACGAATAGGCGCCGCCAAGAAATGCAGCGAGGATCACTCCGCCTTGTTCCTTCGTCAGTCGCTGCAGCACGTAGCTGCCGTACGATACCGCACTCACCGCCACGACAACCAGCCAGGTCTTGAACGGGTTGATCTGGAACTGGCTGAATTGCGCATTGGGCAACAACGGCAGAATGACCGCCGACAGCAGCATGAATTTCGCGAACGTCAGGATATCCGTGGTCTCGATGCGCTGCGCCAGATTTTCCAGGCCGGTCTTGAGTTCGAGCAGGAGGATGCTCGCTACAGTGAGCGTGGTGGCGATCCAGAACATCTCGCGATAGACCAGCGCGCCCACCAGATAAGTGATCAGGCCCGACATTTCGGAAGTCACCCCGGCAAGTCCGGAGGAGGTGAGCTTGTGCCAGTAGGACATCATCAGGAATCCGCCGACCACGGCAAAACCCAGCGCCAGCGGCAAGAGCTGGCCGCCGGACAACAAGGCCATGGCGTAGCCGATGAGCCCGATCAGGGGAAAGGTGCGCACGCCCCCGAATGCATAGTGGTCACCGCTGACTTTGCGCTCCTCCCGCTCCAGTCCGATGAGAAAGGACAGGAACAGTACGAGCAGGATATGTGCCCCTTCAGGAGGCAGCCATGCGAAGTATTCCATCGTGCATTTCAAATTATTTGCGGAAAGGAATGCTCAATATATTCCCATTCCACACAGACAAGGGAACTGATGCCAAAGGATAAGTCGGATCAACCCTGCTTTCCAAAAGTCAGCAACATTGCACTCACTGCGATTGCCATTGCGCCGGTACACACCCAGCCCAGCACTTTCAGTCGGTTACTGATCACGAATTCACCCATGACCTGCGGACGCCCGGCCATCAACATCATCACCGCCATGATCGGCACCGAAATGACGCCGTTGATGACGGCGCTCCAGTACAGCGCCTTGATCGGGTCGATGGGCGCGAAGCAAAGGGCAACCCCGATCAGGGTGGATAGGGCAATAACTCCGTAGAATCGTTTTGCCAGCATCGGCTTTAGTTCAAGGCCGCTCTGCCATTCAAAGGCACCCGCCATCGCATACGCGGCGGATCCTGCCAATACCGGAATCGCGAGCAGTCCGGTGCCAATGATGCCTGCGCTGAACAACCAGAAGGCAAAATCGCCGGCGATCGGGCGCAATGCCGCGGCGGCCTGCGCCGAACTTTGAATGTCGGTGATGCCGTTCCGGTGCAGGGTTACCGCAGTGGTCAGGATGATGAAAAACGCGACCAGGTTGGAAAAGCCCATGCCCACATAGGTATCAATCTTGATGCGCCGAAAATTGGCGCTCGCCTGGTTCGGAGCTTCCTTGAGCGGCTTGGCGCCGGGATGTGCTTGCAACTCTTCGACCTCTTGCGAGGCTTGCCAGAAGAACAGGTAGGGGCTGATGGTAGTGCCGAACACAGCGACCACGGTGGTGATGTAGGCCGGCTGCCACGACAACTGTGGCAGCACGGTGCTGCTCAGCACCTGCATCCACGGGATATGCACCACCAATGCAGTGGCAACGTATGCCAGCAGTGCGAGTGTGAGCCACTTCAGTATTCGGATATAGCGGTCATAGGGGATGAAGGTCTGTAGCAGGAGCGAAACAGCACCGAAGCAGATTGCATAAAAATGGCGCGGGCCACCGATCATCAGTTTCAGGGCGTCGCCCATGGCCGCAATATCGGCGGCGATGTTGATGGTATTGGCAACCAACAGCAGCGCGACGATACCGTAGAGCAGCCATGCTGGAAACTGTTGACGAATATTGGTGGCCAAACCATGACCGTTGACGCGACCGATTCTGGCGCTCACGACCTGGATGCCGACCATCAGCGGATACGTCAACATCACGGTCCACAGCATGTTGAAGCCAAACTGCGCCCCCGCCTGCGAATAGGTCGCAATCCCACTCGGGTCGTCATCGGCGGCGCCGGTGATCAATCCCGGCCCGAGTTTGCTTACCCAGGACCGTGACGCTTTAACTGATTTATCTGTTTTCAAATATGGCTAATCATTCCCGCGCAGGTTGCCAGTATGTTGCCCCTGAGCCGGGACCTCAACTGATTTTTGAGCATAACCCCATTGGCGGCGTTCTGTTCGTCAGGGGACAAATGCCAAAAAATTCCACGCCCCGCGTGCGCCAGCGCACAGAACACCGACTTTAGTCAGAACACACTGCGAACATCACTATTTGCCCAATACCCGATAGAAAGGTGGATCAACATGAATCAGCATCGCGATCAGGGCATTGGGAAGCAGATCCGCGTCTGCGTAAATAAATATTGGGGCCGATTTACAGTCGTCCCTCACAAAAATGCCAACGACAAGGACCCTTTTCTCTCCGACAGGATCCACGAGCGGCTCGCCATCTCCGAACATGAAGCCGACCGGCAACTACATGAGTTCATGATTCGAAATCGCCACTGGTCGGATCTTTCGCGGCAATAGACGCACTCGTTTTGAATCAGGAAAACATTCCGGACGCCGATTCTGCGGCGGTTGCCGTCAGCCCACAGCGTGACTCCCGCCTGTATTTTCCAGTCGGCATGCTGGCAATTTTCGCACTGGTTGCCGCACTGTATCTCGCGCGGGGATTTTTCGTTCCATTGCTGATCGGCGCACTCGCGAGCTATGCGCTGCATCCGCTGGTGGATCGGCTGGAGAGCCTCCATTTTCCGCGTAGCTTCGGCGCGGCAATAGTTATGGCGACCGTGATTGGTTCCATGTCCTGGATCGCCTACTCGGTAAGTGATGATGCTCAGGCGTTAATCGAGAAGCTGCCCGAGGCCGCCCGAAATTTGCGCAAAAATATGAGTACCGCGCGTTCGGGGACCCCGACTGCATTGCAGAACGTGCAGGAAGCCGCCCACGAACTACAGGTGGCGGCTGCTGAAGCCGGTGCCAAACCCGTCACAACTGCGAGACCATTGGCACGCGTAATTGCTGCGCCGGCAAGTGAGTCCAACTGGTTATTTGACTACACGTTGGCGCAGACAGCACTACTCGCTACGGTGGCTGCACAAGCCCCGATCGTGCTGTTATTGACGTATTTTCTGCTCGCTTCCGGTGCACACTTCCGGCGCAAGTTGATCCAGCTTGTCGGGCCGTCTATGTCACGTCGAAAAGAGGCCATCCACATCCTTGAGGAGATCGACATTCAGGTCCAGCGTTATCTGTTGGCCATGCTCGTGACTAACGCCATGATCGCCGTTGCTACCTGGCTCGCGTTTCGCGCACTCGGCGTGAATGAGGCCGGCATTTGGGGCATCGCCGCAGGCATACTGCACTTTGTGCCTTACCTCGGCCCTGGGTTGATCGTGCTGGGGAGCGCCATGGCGGCCTACCTACAGTTTGACTCGCTGTCTCACGCCCTGCTTACGGCGGGCGTGTCTCTGACAATATCAGGATTGATCGGACTCACGTTCATGACGTGGTTGCAAAGCAAGTTCGCCCGGGTCAATGCCGCAGTATTGTTCATCGCCCTGCTGTTCTTCGGCTGGATGTGGGGCGTGGCGGGGTTGCTGCTGGGTGCGCCGCTGGTCGCCATCGCCAAGGTGGTCTTTGACCGGGTTGAGTCGCTCAAGCCGTTGGGCGAACTGCTCGGCCAATAGTTGTCATGCCTTTAATCACCAAGGTCGAAGTGCGAACGCCAATGCAGTTCGCCCGCTCACTGGGTCGCATGGCTGTGGTGCTGTCCTCGTCTGTCAACGCCTGGATGGATCACCGTGCCAGCAGCAAAGGGGCAGCGCTGGCTTTCTATACATTGTTCTCGATGACGCCCATCCTGATCCTCGCCATTGCCGGCGCCGGCTATTTCTATGGTGCCGAAGCCGCCCAGGGCGAGATCATCGCGCAAGTCGAAGGCTTGGTGGGACGCAATGGCGCGCAGGCAATCCAGGCAGTGCTGGCAGGCGCGCGCGACCCTGTCTCCGGATTCGCGGCGATCATGGTCGCGGCTGCCTTGTTGATCGTGGGTGCCACCAGTGTCTTCGTCGAACTGAAGGGCAGTCTGGATGAACTATGGGGCCTGGAACCCCCCAAGGGAATAGCCATCATCATATTTCTGAGAACCCGGCTCCATGCCTTCGGATTGGTGCTGGTGCTGGCCTTCCTGCTGCTCGTCTCCCTCGCGCTCAGCGCCGCACTTGCCGTATTTGAGCGTTATGCAGATGGTGTCTGGGGAAGTTCCTTCAGCATTCTCGCAACCCTCTCGTCACTGATTTCGTTCGGGGTCATTGCCTGTCTTTTTGCCGTGATCTATAAAGGTCTGCCCAACGTAAAACTATCCTGGCGCGATGTCTGGATTGGATCTGGCTTCACCGCGGGACTGTTCAGCTTGGGCAAATACGGGATTGGCCTGTACCTCGGCAACAGCAACATCGCCACAAGCTTTGGCGCGGCAGGGTCGCTCATTGCATTGTTGCTATGGGTTTACTACTCGGCACAAATATTTTTTCTGGGCGCGGAATTCACCCGACAATACGCATTGGAGTTTGGCAGCTTGGGTCGAGAAAAGTGAACGGCAGCGGCACTGCTCAGCGTTCTGCTGGATGGACGCGTTGATTATTTTTTGACTGTGGCGATGCTTTTGCATCCCGAACCAGTTCTCCGCAATCGCTGTCTTTTCCAGGACCGGCATCGACCAGCGGTATCAACGCAAGCACCGGATTGGCGATGGCCAGTGCAATCGCACCCAACCCGCGCGCAGCGACACGCCCCTTGTCAACCTCGACGACAGGGTTGGCGAAGTTGCCATGCACATAGATTGGGCTGCGCAGGGCCACGGGACTGGTATTCTTGGTTTTTTGATTGAGCGTCAGATCCAGCTGCTCGCCGCCCAGATCAATGGTGCCGCTCCCAATGATGGTCGTGACCTCGGTATCGAAAATCAGTGCATTGACATGCATGGCGCCCTGCTTGACGTCAAAGTCCGCGACCCCGCAGCGCAATTTGATCAGGTTGTCGCCGGTCACCTTCAACTGCAGGATTTCCCAGAGGTGAAGGCCAACCTTCTCCATCATCAGGCGGCTGATCTCGCCGCCGGATACGACCAGGCCCAGTTTGCCGTCGGAACTCGCCAGCATGCGCCCTACCGAATTGCCATTTCCGGAAAGGTCGAACTCACCATTGATCTGGCCAATACTGGCTGTGTTCAACTCAACAGTCGGAAACAGTTTGGCAATGAGGACTTTTCGGGCGCGTACCCGGGCATGCGCCTGAATCGGATCTTTGCGCCCATCCAGCATAATCACGGCATTAAGATCGCCGCCAGCCAAACCGAAATTGAGCGGATCAAGCGTCAACACGGAGTCGTTCAGAATCAAATGGACAACAAAATCCTCGAGTGGCAGTTGTTGCGCGCGACGGAGGGTCTTGGCACTTAAGGTTACATCCGCATCGACGCTGTTCCAGCGATCGCTCTTGAACGGGATATCGGGCAGCACATGTGTTTTGGCCAGCGTCGGTGCGGCGGCTGGTGAAGGTGCTGGAGTCGCCTTCCGGGCGGCCTGCACCCTGCCGGGTCGCGCACCGATCAAGGGACCAAGGTCGGCGATATCAAGCACGCGCGAAACCAGATCCGCCTTCATCGCCGGACGTTTGCCGCCGCTATCGAGCTGGAAAGTGCCGCCAATGTCACTGTCGCCGATGCGGCCCGAGAATTTTTCATAGCGCCAGGTTTTCCCGCTATGCACGATGTGCCCGTCAGTCATGTAAGGCTGCGTTTCCGGAAACGCGATGCCGAGCAGCGGAAAAAGCTGCGCCAGACTGTCGCCGCGCATGGCAAGACGCATATCTATCGCGGAGAATTTGAGCAGGCTGGTGATGCTGCCATCGGCTTTCACCATGGTATGTCCAACGTTGAGGTGAACCTTCAGTGCATAAGGCGTGCTTTCGTCGCGCAAGCCAAGGATCGGCCCGCCGCTGCCGTTTGCCTTCAGAGCCAGGCCCTTGTATTGGCCGCGCGCAGCGAAGATGAGTCCCGCGCCGGCTGACAATGTGTTTGCGGTTGAAAGTTCCGCGCGGATGCTGGTGTTCTGTCCGGCGTCATCATAGCCGAGGCGGCCATTGTCGAGCATCAGGCGATCGATCCGGATACGCGCCTTTTCGTCCTGCTGTTGCATGTCCAGCAGCCAGTTTTTCCGTCCTCCACTGCCCTGCTCCAGATATACAATCGGGCGCTCCAGCCTCACTTCGGGAAGAACAATATTTTGTCGCAGCAGTTGTGGCAAGTCGATTGCGATGTCGACCGCGTCGGCGGTGAGCATTTGTTTTTCCGTGGCCCAATCCGGATTGGCGAATGCCACCGCCCCGGCACTGACGTG
>JAYUFR010000188.1:0-13137 GCA_043738625.1 Sterolibacteriaceae bacterium | reverse complement strand
TGCTTGCCGTCGGTCTTCCGCTGGAACAGTGGTTGCACGGTATTACCGCACTGGCGCAACGCGAACCGGATCCAATCCGTTTTCTGGATCAAGCGTGCCGCGAAATGGTGGCCCGTTTGTCCTGGATCATCGGTGGCGTATGGCGCACTGAAGGCAGAACAGGAGCATTTGGCGGCAGCCAAGGCGTCGAGACGACGTTTTCCCAGGACAAGCTGGTGCTGACTCTTTATACGCAACAGCCCATGCCGCCGGCATTGGTTTGGCATTTCAATCTGGTGGCGCAACTACTCGCCGAACTTCATCGCGCCAAAAACCAGCAGCAGCAACTCAGGGACATGGCCTATGTGCAGGCCATCCACGAAACCGGTGCGCGGCTGACCCATGACGTGAAGAACCTGCTGCAATCGCTCAACATGCTCATTTTTGCCGCCGATATCGACAAGCGCGAAGGGGGTGCCCAGTATCGGCGTTTGCTGGATCGACAATTGCCACAAATTTCGCAACGCCTGCAGCAGACCATGGACAAGCTTGGGCAGCCGGAACTCGAGCGGGGCGAAATGGTGATTGCCGCCGATTGGTGGCGCCAGATGGAAGCGCGCTATGCGGTCGAAGGTGTGTTGTTTGAGTCACGCGGAGAAGCAGGATCTGCCAAGTTGCCCGCCGAACTTTTTACCACTGCGGTGGAGAATCTGCTGCAGAACGCCATGCACAAACGCGTTGTCTGCGCAGATATCAAGATTCGTATTACGCTCGATGTGGAGTTGTCTCCGGTCCGGATATCCGTCTGTGACTCGGGAGCTGAACTTCGGGGTGATCTTGCGGCAGATATCGGCAAGCGGCCGGTAGCTTCGGAAACCGGCTTGGGAATCGGGCTATATCAGTTGGCCAGAAACGCGCTCCTGTATGGTTATCGATTGGAACTGGTGATGAATCGTCCGGGAAACGTTTGTTTCGGGCTGGCTCCGGAATTGTGAAAACGCGATATATCTACACCAGTGCCTTGCGGCCAACCAACCGATATACCGTCATCTCGCCTTTGCCCTTGAGATAAATAACCTGAGGTTCGTCAAACTCGAACTCTTCGTTCAAACGTTTGTAAGTTGTCACATCGGTCTGGATCATGCTCGGCACACCTTCCGAAGTGATGCGGCTGGCGATGTTGACCGTGTCACCCCACAAGTCATAGATAAATTTTTTCTTGCCGACCACGCCGGCCACGACCGGCCCCGTACCCATGCCGATACGGACTTCAAGGTGCGAGGAGTTCACCGCGAAGTCATTGCGTAACAATTCGCGCATGGCGATAGCCATGTCGGCAATGGCCGCGCTGTAGTTTTCCAATCCACCGCTGATGCCGCCTGCCACCATGTAAGCATCGCCAATGGTCTTGATTTTCTCCAGCCCGAACTGCTCGGCCAGTTCGTCAAAGGCCGAGAATATACGGTTGAGCATGGCGAACACCTGGGATGGCGCCATGCCTTCGGCCACCTGGGTGAAGTTCACGATGTCGGCGAACATCACCGTCACATCGGCGAATCCATCGGCAATCGTCTGGTCCGAGTTTTTCAGCCGCTCAGCGACCGGACCTGGCAGGATGTTAAGCAACAGACGCTCCGACCTTGCCTGTTCCACCGTCAGCATCTTGTAGGCGTCTTCCAGTTTGCCGCGTATCTTTTGCTGCTCGAGGATCGAGTGGCGCAACAGCATGTAAATCATGCTCGATACCGCCATGAAGTTGAGCGCGAAAAAAACAACGCTGGTGCGCAGCGGCACCGTTGGTTTGGCAAGACCGATCAAATAGTAGTCGACCAGTCCCGACAGTGCAGTGAAAAAGACCCAGATCAGAAACCATACCAGCGACCCGCGCGGGCCGAGCATCAGGATTGCGCCGACCGGCGCCAGCAAGCCCCAAAGGACTACGCCGCTGGCGTCGATGAAGGTACCGATGCTCCATTGCATCGCGAACGGTATGAACAACAGCAACCCCAACTGGCTGACGCGGAAAAAATCGAAATTTCCGCTCCTGATGTAAAGCAGCAGATTGCCCACCAGCAGCAGATTGAAGGCGAACGGGTAGGTGGATGACAACTGCGGGCCGAGCACCCAGTAGATATTGAGCCAGACCATCGAGGTTACGCTGACGATCCCCGTGGCGAAGACCAGCAGCGACTTGTTGAGGCGCAATTGCTCGTCGTCTGTCGGCTCGATGCCGGCGGTTCTCAAGCGTTCGGCAAATGTCGACAGTGATGTATTTGAGCTGGATTCCATTCGTTGCACTTTGATTTGAATAGCAAGCCTGGCGGCCGCAGACTGGAGTGTCTCAGGAACAGGCCGGGTGGGTCAAGGCAGCTTGCCCGCAGCGATCATTCGATTCATTAGCAAGTTGGGCGAAACCCATATCAACTGATCGTCGATGATGGTGTTGCTGACGAAATCGGCATCGTTATCGCCATTTTCGAGTTCGTCTCCTGCCGCGCCGGCGATTTGAGTTCCACTGGTCGTCCATGCGCCGCCAGTAGTTTTGCCGTGTGAAACAACGATCGCCGGAATCCCGCTTGCAACCGTCGTTGTCAACGCCGAATTGGTATAGACGGTGATATCGCCAGCAGAGCATAGCGCGAAGGCAGTTGCAGCGGGGTTGCTGCCGGGAGTGCAACTGCCGAAAGTTGTTTGTCCGCTCGCAATGCGGCCAAAGCGTGTGGTGACACGATAGGTGAAGCGGTTTCCCCAGGCATCGGTCTCGGGCAGACCGAGCGTGGCCCAGGGCAATACACCGGTAACGCTGCCCGGAGTCGTGTCACTGCAGGCAGCACCTCCAGTAGCGACGGCGATACCGCTGGTAGCAGAGGTGCAGGCACAGGGACCGCCCACAGCGGAAACGGCCTCCGCTCCTGCATTCGTGGTCGCCGTGGCAATACTGCGATCGGCCGGACATGGCAGGCGGCCATTGACGATGGCATATCCGATCAAGGCCTCGCGAATATCCGTCAGTGCCTTGGCGGTATCGGAACGATAGCGAATGTCGGTTTGCGCACCCAGGGGAATCAGCATGCCACCCAGCAACAGGCCGACGATGATCAGTACTACCGTGAGTTCAGCAAGCGTAAAGCCGCGTTGTAAATTGAATCGATTCATTGGCTGCGAATTGCAAAATTTGAGATGACAACGCTTTCATTGCTTGTACCGGTGGCCCTTTGTCCACTGGTGAACCCGGCAAAGACGCTGGCCATGGCTTCACCGCTGATATTATCGATGGCGATCCCGTCCTGTTCGATACCTGGGCTCAGCGTGGAGCATAAGTCGCTTAGGTTACTCGATATGTTCTGGAAATCGGCGAGGGGGCAGGTGGGGAATGTTGTCGCAATATACGCCTTGAAAGTATACGTTCCTGGCGACAAGGCGTAGCTTTTGACGATGTCGACGCGAACATAGTAGGGCGTATTGATCAGCCATGACGTCGAAGCTGGAAGGTTGGGGTCGGTGCCGGTCAGCACTGATAGGCCCGACGGAGCAGCAGAGGCCACGGGGTTTTGCGGCTCGGCAGGGCTGCCGGGGGTGCCCGCGCCATGAGTATTGTCGTCGGTGGTGCTGGCCTTGGTGCCCCAATAGACGAAGGCGTAATGTTCACCGCTGGTCAGCTGATCAGTCGAAAAAGAATTGCGGCGCGTATCGATCTCAAGGCCGAACTTGGGATAGGTGTTTCCGTTGTAGCCGAGCAGACTGCCCGTGGTGCTGCCGCCGCACACGGGCGAGGGGTTTTGTATTGCGTCGGCGAGGGCGAAGACGAAACCCTCACCTTTGTTAACGATATTGAAACTGAAATAGGCGCGCAACACGGTGTGAAACGGTAACGCAGTCGGATACCAGACACATCCATTGCCGGCGTCGCTAGCCAGACCGGAGGTTGCTGCTGTATTGCCCAGGGTAGCCGTTCCCGCCGCAGTATTTATCGACGCCTCAGCCCGCGCGCCGGCATGAGTGGACTGTTGGGTGAAGCTGCTGATATCACAACTGAACGTCACCGGTTTTGAGGTGATCGGCGCGACACAGATTCCTACGTCGTTAGAGCCCTTGGTGTAAGTAGTGAGGCCGGTGAATGTATTGGTGACGCCAGTAGCGATGTTCAGCCCACCCTTGCCGTCGCCGGATGCGGGCCCGTCAGTTTCAAGCAAATCGGTGAGCACCGTCGGGTGAGATGGACGCGGTCCGCCGGTCGTATGTTCTGCGCCAAACACCAGTGCGCCGTTGCAGCTCTGGCCACCTACGTTGAGGCAATAGCTGCAGAGGTTGGAACAGACCACAGAGCGATATTGTTCGTTCCAGTTGCTTAACAGTTTCGTATCGTTGCTGTTGGCGACCGCCAGCGTAGCCGGCAACGCGCCCACTTGGCCCGTATAAGCGCCGGTTATTGGGGTGGGAGTTGCAGGCAAGGCGATCACGGGGACAGTCCCGGCCGCAAGATCTGAAGTGATCTTGCCTGCTAACGCGGCACGGATTTCAGTCATCAGTATGTTAAGTCCGCCTTGGTCAGTACGTTTTCTGACTCTCTCAAAAATATCTTTCGGCGTAATCCAAGCAATCTGATCGTTGTTGCTGACGCCGTCAATCGTTCCCTTGGTTACAGTCAGTGGATTGGCCGTTGAATTTCCGGACGAATCAAAACCGTTCACGCCGGTCGAATCGAAGCCGACCGATTCCAGGAAGGCCCTCCAGTTGGCTTTACCACTATTGCTGCAGACGTTGCTGGAGCTATTACCTCGTCCCGCCGTATTGTTTGATAGGGGGGGGCCTGCTGCAAAAATCACGGCGACGGCTCCACCCTCCGCTCCGGTGACGGGATCGGCCAGCACGGTCGTGCCGTCGCTATCGCGAATTCGGATTTGTCCGCGCGTATCCCAGTTCATCGGTTCAACTTTGGTCAAGCTGGCCTTATGGGCGGGCGATACTGCGTACCAAAGACATTCATTGGCAGCGTCACGCAGGTCATTGAGCCCCAGCGTTTTGTAAGGCAGCATGCCGACTACGACCTGATTGCTAGAAGCGCAATTCGCGCTGCTATTGACGGTATCTGCATCACCATCGCCGTCTGCATCAGGACAGGGAAGATAGCCGAAGACTTCCCCAGGGTGCGTGTCGCGATAGGTGGCCGCATAGCCAATCAAGGCTTCCTTGGCCTGGAGCAATACCGTTTGGGTTCCCTGCGCGCGGCCGACTCTCGCCTCGACCAGACTGAGCTGGCTGACCACGCCGTAAAGCAGGCCCATGGTCAGCAGCACGATCATGATGATCAGTGCATAGCCGCGCTGGCTATTACGGCTTGTGCGCATCCCTGGCGCGCGCGGCGGGCTTGCCAACCACAATCGTTCCGCCTTCCAGGCCATTGTCTTTTTCGCGGGTCGCACGGTTGATGGTTTCTCCGACTTTCAGATTGACGGGAGACTCACCCTCGGCACTCAGTGAGGCGTGCGCCGGATCTCCCGGCGCTATTTTTGCGGCAACACCGAGGGGTGTTGCATTGTCATTTTGCGGCAGGCCATTGATCCACACAGTTTTCTTGCCACTGCTGCGCTGAATGATACCGTTAAGATGGACGGTCGCGCCCTCCAGTGTTTGTGTTTCCTGAACCTGAATGTTCATTTGACGCTGTCGTTCCAGTACGGCGCGTTTCTCCGGCGTGAAGAAGAGACGCCCAAGTGACTCTTCAGCACACGCCACCGTGGTGGCGCAGGCAAGGAAGAAGGCGAGGAACTTGAATACCGGGATTCTCATCTTTTCTCCCGAATCGTGATCCAGTCGAGCTCACATCGGGCCTTGAGCTGGGCGGTGGCGGCCGATCCCTTGGTGGCGACCTGCGTCGGGATGCGCTCGATGGAACAGCTTCTCAGCCGCAGATAGGCTTGTACATCCGCATTCAGGCCAGTCAGAAAGTTCAACAGATCCAGCTCATGGAGGAGTGGCATATCAAGTCTCATCGGGCTTGACAGAAACTCAAAGTCGCCTCCTGCCCCTGGCAGGGCTTTCGTGTCGAGCAGTTTCTGCGGTGACAGTTCGTACTGGATTTCCAGCAGCTTGTGTTTTTCTTCAACTCTTCTGACCTGCTCGATCCAGTCCAGTCGATGTTCTTCGCCGATGATGCCTCTTTGATCCATCGCGTTGTAGCGCAGTATCTTTTCCCGCAACTCGACCTCTTCGTCATTGGCACGCGCAAGCTTGGTCTTGATTTCGCTTTGAATTCCCGTCGCTTGTTTCACGGATTTGTCCGCAACTTCACGAAACTTGAGAGAAGCCAGTACGGTTCCGGCTCCTACCAAAGAAAGGAAAAGCAGCAGTGCGATATTCCACTGCAATCGTTTCAAGTCGGCGAGTTGAATGGTGGCCATGCTCAGAGTGCCTGGACCAAACGCAGCGAAAATTTCGGCGGTTCAACCTGCGCGACGCCGGTCTGCGCCGAACTCTTGATGGTCTTGCCGGACGCCAGGTCGAACGGCATGTGCAGGATGGTGACTGTCATCCCCTGGTTCTTTTTCAGTTCGTCAATAAACCGGTCAACGGTCTCAAGGATGGCGCGATTGTCGTTGGCCATGGCGGCCGGTAAGCGTGCCTGTATCTCTGTAATTGCGTAATAGCCTGCGCCGCTGCCGGAGAGCATGGCATTCGGGGCGATCTTCACACTCGGCCCCCCCTCAGATCCCACTGAATCGGCAGGGTTGGAGGAGGGTAGCCAGTCGATTCGATCCAGTTCCACCTGCGGCGAATTGTTGAGCGCGCGGCTCAGTTGGTTCAACGTTGTTGTGATGGGAGGAGAGTTTTTCTGCAGGGTGTTGTAGCGATCCACGACGCCGCGCAGTTGATCTGCACTGATCGGCATCGGCGGAAGTTTTTTGAGGACTGACGCATAACGCTGCTTGGACATGGCGGAATCGAGTTTGATCAATTCCACTTCCTGCCCTATGGTGTAGGTCTGAAAGAAGTTCTTGGTCGAGAACAGCAGACAAACGATGAGGATTAGCGCCGCTGCGGCATTGAGCCCGAAACGCCACTGCCATAGCCGATAGAGTTTTCGTTCCGCGGCCGGGGCGAATTGGTAGGAGGGTGTTTTCTGCAGCAATAAGTGCAGCAGCAACAAGTCGGCGTGGGAATCTGAAACCGGTGTTTTGAGGCCTACCTTCGACGCCCGCTCGACCAGGTCGACATACTCGAAATGAAGTTCGTCCGTGTTGCGACATTTCTGGCGAAAACTGGCCGTTTCCGCCGGATGCGCAAGCACCAGGGTTTTCAGTTGTGTGCCGCGTTCGATCTGACGCTGGCCAACCAGGTATTGATAGATTTTTGCGGCTTCGACGGCACAGGCTAATGAGTATTCTTCAACGGATCCTGTCGCCAGCGGGGTCAGCCGCGAAAACCGCAGTTGGCCATCCTGGAAAAACGACTGGCGCAAACCTGCTTTGCACAGGGTGAGCATCAGGTATCGTCCGTCTTTTGGACCCAGCGTCTTGAACAACGAATTGACCACCATTGGCGCCGAGAAAAGGCCGGCCAACTGGGTCTCGGCCTGACGCATCGCCGCAAACCAAGGCTCAAAATATTGTGGCCGGGTCAGCGCCGTAAACAGCATTCTCTCGTCGCGGCGCCCCGCTTTTTCGCGCCCCAGCGAAATCGCGGCGGTCAGCGGCGTGCCATAAAAGTATTGGCCGAGTCGGCGCTCAAGCAAGGCCTTGCGGTCGTTGCCCGAAACGTAGGGAATGTCTTCGATCTGATAGCCTTCTTCGGCGACATCCGCAAGCAGGTAGTAGATCGAGGAATGATGGCGGCCGAGGTAGTCAACGAAATTCTGCAGTCCGGGCGTGTCACCGGCGAATGTCCCCTCTGCGCGCAGATGCCCACCTTGCCAGGAATAGGCGGTGACATGGTTGGCGTCAAGAAAGAGGGCGCGGTGTTTTGACATTTCCTGAGCGTCAAATCTTCAATTTTGAAATGGTGTCGTAAATCGGACCGAGGACGGCAAGCATCACCCAGCCCAGAATCATGCCGACGACGATGGTCATCGCCGGTTCTATCATTGCCTGCACGCGCTCGATGGATTCCTTTACGTCGCGATTGTAGAAATAGCTGACATTCATCAGCGCGGTATCCAGCCCACCGGTGTTCTCTCCGACGCGCAGCATGCGGATGACCAGTGGTGGAAACAATCCAACGCGCTGGAATGCCGCTGTGACGTTGAGGCCGTCGGCGATCAACTGGCCGGCCTGCTCGAGTCCTTCGCGGATGACCGAGTTGCCGACCACTTTCTCGGTGGTTTTGATCGAGTCAAGTATCGAAATTCCCGAGGCGTACATCATGGCGAATACGCTGGCGAAGCGGGAAAGGATGATCTTGCGCAGGATTTCGCCCAGCATGGGTATTTGCAGCTTGAATCCGTCGAAGCGATGATGCGCCTTGGGATTGGTGCGAATCGCGAAGTTGATCCCGAGGGCGATCACTATCGGCAGCAGTAGCACGATGTACCAGTAGTTGACGAAAAAATTCGAGGTGGCGATCAGGATCTTGGTCTGTAGCGGGATCTGTTGCCCCATGTTTTTGATGAAGCTCACCATCTTTGGAACCAGGTAGATCATCATGAAAAACACGACGCCAACGACCACCGTGCCCATGAACGCCGGATACATGATCAGCTTCTTGGTTTGTGCCGCCAACTCGTCCTGCCACCTGAGCGATTCATTCAGGTTTTTCAAAACGCCGGACAGGTTTCCGGTCTCTTCGCCTGCGCGTATCAGGCTGGTAAATACTTCATCGAAGACTCTGGGGTACTCATCCATCGCTTGCGACAGGGTTTTGCCACCCTCGATGCTCTCCACCAAACCCGCCAGCACTTCGCGAAAGCGCGGTGTTTCAAGGCTGTCGCGCAGGTCGGTTAATCCCTCGATGATCGGTACCCCGGCGCGGGTTAATTGCTCAAGGTGAAAGCAGAAATTGATGATCTCCCGGCGCGGGATCTTGCCCTGGCCGAACAGGTTGCTTTCCTTGACGGTATTGCCATTGACAAAGTCGAGTTCCATGCGCTTGAGGCGCATTTCGAGATCCACCAGATTGATGGCGTCGAGCCGACCCAGGACTGTGCGCCCCGCTGGATTGATCGCCTTGTATGCATAGAGCGCCATGGATAAGGTCGTTACATCCGTTCCGTAAGGTCGATGACGCGGGCGATTTCTTCGAGCGATGTTGACCCGTCGAGCACTCGCCGCAGACCGTCCTCCGCCAGCGGGCGAAAGCCCTTGGCGATTGCGGCGTTGCGAATTTCGCGGGCGGTGGCGCGACGCGCAATCAGTTCATCGAGGTCGCCGTCGAGCCGCAGTAATTCCATGATGGTCAGGCGCCCGCGATAGCCTCGAAAATCGCATTGGTCGCATCCGGCGGCGCGGTATAGGATGGGTGGAGACTGCTGGTCCTTCAGCCTGAGCAGGTGGCGCTCGTGGGCCTCGGCCGGGTGGGGCTTGCGGCAATGAGTGCACAGGCGGCGAACCAAGCGCTGGGCGATGATGCCAATGATATTGCCGGCCATGATGTCCGGCAGAACGCCAATGTCCTGCAGGCGCGGGACGGCGCCGATTGCCGAGTTGGTGTGCAGGGTCGAGAAAACCTGGTGCCCGGTCATCGCGGCACGGAACGCCATTTCAGCAGTGTCCGCGTCGCGGATTTCACCAACCAGGATCACGTCCGGATCCTGGCGCATCATGGAGCGGATGCCGCTGGCAAAATCCAGCTTTGCCGTCTCCGACACCGAGGTTTGACGAATCATCGCCATCGGATATTCGACCGGGTCTTCGAGGGTCATGATGTTGATCCCCTCGTCATTGATATGGCTCAGTACCGAATAGAGTGTCGTCGTCTTGCCGCTGCCGGTCGGGCCGGTCACCATGATGATGCCTTCGGGTCGGGCGATCATCAGCTTGAGCAGGTCCAGCTGAAAATCGTCAAGCCCCAACTTGTCCAGTGTGGCGATGCTTTTTTGTCGGTCAAGGATGCGCAACACGATGTTTTCGCCATGTATCGTCGGTTGCGCCGAGACCCGGAAATCCACCGGCCGGCCGCTGATGACAAGGGAGATGCGGCCATCCTGTGGCGCTCGCGTTTCGGCAATGTTCATCCCGGCGACCACCTTCAGCCGCACTGCCATGGCTGCCCAATAGGATTTGTGTAGTGATCTGATCTGACGCAGAATGCCGTCGATGCGATAGCGGATGCGCAGAAAGCTGGCTTCGGGTTCAAAGTGAATGTCGGATGATTCGCGTTTGACGGCATCGGTCAGCAATGCGTCCACCAGCCTGACCACCGGCTGGCTGTATTCATCCATGCTCGTCGACAGTGAACGGTAGTCGATTTCACCGGTCTCGATTTCGTGCAGAATTCCGTCGATCGAGAGTTCGTGACCGTAGTACTGGTCGATGGCGCGGGCAATTTCAGTTTCGCCGGCCAGCAGTGTTTCTATCCTGAGCTCATGGGGAACCAGCGCGCGCAACTTGTCGAGCGCGATGATATCGTTCGGGTCGGAAACGGCGATGGTGAGTTTCTGGTTCGTCGTGTCGTAGTCGAGCGGCAGGATACGATGGCGTTTGGCGAGTTCGCGCGGCACCATTTTCAATGCTCCGGCATCAATCACCGCGCGGCTCAGGTCGACCGACTTGCTGCCCAGGGACTCGCCCAAGGCATCGCGCAGCGTCGCTTCTGAAACGAAACCGAGGCTGACCAGCAGCTTGCCAACCGGCTGGTTCACCTTCATTTGTTCCAGCAACGCGATACGCAATTGGTCTTCGCTGATCACGCCTTGCGCGATCAGTACTTGTCCAATGGGCCGACGTTTGATATTTGGGGCGTTCATGTGCCGAAGATTATCCAGCATTGCGCACGTGCCGGAAAGTGAAAGATTACGGCTGCAACTTTTTCAGACGCTCGGAAACCTGTTGTTTATCGAAACCGGCAGGTCGTTTGTCGGCTGCGGAGAGTGCCTCGGCATAGTACTGCGCGGCAAGTTTGGCCTGGTGCAATTGATCCAGGCTGACCGCAAGATTGAACAGGTAATCCGGATTGTCCGGTTCGCCCGCCATGGCTTTGAAGTAGTCCTGCTGAGCTTCGGACCAGCGGTTCTGGCGTGCGTAGAGATTTCCGAGATAGAAATGCAGGAAGGGTGAGTCGGCCTGCGTGGCGAGCAGCAGCTTGAGCCGGCTTTCTGATTGCACGGGGTCAATTTGACCGCTCATGCTGATCAGACTGGCCTGCGCCAGGGCATCCTTGGGGTCTGCTTCCAGCGCGCGCAAATAATAGTTTTGCGCCAGTTCCGGTTTGCCCAGACGAAGTTGGATCGTGGCGAGGCCATGCAGTGTATCGGCATTCTTCGGGTCGTTCTTCAGCGATTTCTCGTAGGCGGTTTTGGCGGCACCCAGATCGCCGTTTTGCAGGGCATTGAAAGCGGCGTCGACCGTCGGATCGACTTGCAACTTCGATGTGGTCACGCGGATCGGGATCTCGGCTGGCGCCTCTGTTTGTCGGGCGGGCGCCGGCTGTGGTTCGCTATTTTGTGCTTCATTCGGGGATGCGGCGGCCGGCGCGGCCGGGATATTCGTTACCGGTTCGGCCACCGGCACCGGCGGAGCGGGAACCATGGGGTGAGGGGACGCCGTTATTGGCAACACGGCGCCACTGGACGGCATCAGGCTTGATTTGGGTTGTAACTGCAACCAGAAATAGATACCGATGGCGGCCACGACAAACATGGAAAGCACGCCAACGATGGCGAGTGTCTTGCGTGAAGATGCGGGGGCCTGCTTCGCCTCGAACAAGTTTTGCACAGACTCGCGTTCGCGCTGGGTTTCAGCGGCGCCCCGCTGTTGCGCGCTCGTGTCAATGACTGGGGCAGGAATAACTGGCGGCGAAGAAAAAACGCCTACCCGGCCTGTAGAGAACTCTTGCGTGTTCTCGGGTTTGCGTTGCGCCAAGACGAGCGCCTCGTCCATGAACTCCTGATCGAGCAATTCGAGCGTCGATGGCAATTCGGGGAGATTGCCGACTGGCTCTACTACAGACAGTGGAATTGATTGCTCGCCGCCAAATGGCTCGGGTTTGACCCCCAGCGGTGTCAATGCCAGGGGTTCTTGGGAAGAGTGCGAGATTGATGGTTCAGACGGATCCTTTGGAGACTGGCGCTTGGCCAGTTCAGCCTTCTTCAACGCGTCCATCAGCAAGCTCACTGCGTTGCTCCAGCCTTTTCAGATTTGGGCAACGAAAAAACTTCTGCGTGAGCCGGCACTTTGTTGAAGTCATTGGTGGGCAGATATTCCTTCAGGCTGCGGTAATCGCCTGCAATGCTGGGGTCGCGAACGATAACGGGACGCAGGAATATGACCAACTCCGATTTGGTGGTCGCGTTGTTGCGCTGGGTAAATATTTCCCCAAAGAACGGGATTTTTCCAACGCCCGGAACCTGTCCGGTCTTGTAGTCAGCGCGTTCTTCCATCAGGCCTCCCAGTACTGCAATTTCTCCATCTTCGACGCGCATGATGGATTCGATTTCCCGCGTCTGGATTTGGGGAACAAGGTTGGTAACCGTGGTGAGGTCGGGATTGGGGTCCCGCTGAAATTGTGAAATGCTCGAAATGGACGGACGGACATTCAGGATGACGGAGCCGCCAGCGCTTACCTGCGGCGTTACTGACATCACCAGGCCGACCGAAACTGTTTGCGCTGTCGTGGTGAACGATTTTTGCGCCGCGCCCGTGCTGCCGGAGGTGACATCGGATTTGACGCTGAAATAAACAACATTTTCAACAACCTTCAGAACCGCGGTTTGATTGTTGAGGACCGACAGCTTGGGGCTGGAGAGCACTTTCACTGTACCGAAGTTTTCCAGCAGGCTGAGGTTGATGACCAAGTTCAGTGGATTGGCGTTGTCGGTCACCTTGAGCGTGAAAGGCGTCAGTGTGGTGGGAGAGGAACTCAGTTTTGCCGGGGAAAAGGTAAACCCGCTGCCGTCAGCACGTATGCGACTCCAGTCGATCCCTTGCTGGTAGGCCTGGTTAAGGTTTACCTGGACAATGGTGGCTTCGATCATGACCTGACGCCGCGCACTATTCATTACGCTACCCA
>JAYUFR010000187.1:0-13150 GCA_043738625.1 Sterolibacteriaceae bacterium | reverse complement strand
ACGATTGTATCGTCTGAGTCCATGCTCGCCAATCATTCCGCGCCATCAAAGCGTATGATTCAGCCGTCAACACACATGTGAACCGACCATGAAAAACTTACTCTACGAATGCAAGGCGAAGGACATCAAGGGTCGCGAAGTCAGCCTCGACGAATATGCCGGCAAGGTGCTGCTGATCGTCAACACCGCCAGCAAATGCGGCTTCACACCGCAGTACGCCGGGCTGGAAAAGCTGCACGAGACATACCAGGACAAGGGGCTGGCGGTGCTCGGCTTTCCCTGCAACCAGTTCGGCACGCAGGAACCCGGCAACGAAACCGAGATACAAAAATTCTGTCAATTGAACTACGACGTCAAGTTTCCAATGTTCGCCAAGGTCGACGTCAACGGCGCCAATACACATCCGGTCTACCGGGTGCTCAAGAGTGCGGCCAAGGGCGTGCTCGGCACCGAGGGCATCAAGTGGAACTTCACCAAGTTCCTGGTCGATCGCAATGGCAAGGTGGTCGATCGTTACGCACCGACGACCAAGCCTGAGGATATTGCAGAGGTGATTGAGGGGTTGCTGTAGCGGCCTGTCATTCCCGTGAAAACGGGAATTCATTTCTAGCCTCAACCTGTTTTGATTTGCAAAGTCCGCACCCTGACTCGCCCGGGCGGGCGAGTCACTTGTTCAATCGGCAAGAATTCTGGCAACAACGTCGGCCATTCTCTTTGGACGATGGCCACCATCTTTCATTTGAGATAGCAAAAGGTTGCGAAAAACTTCATAGGTAACAGAGGAGGCATGTTTGCCTGCAAATCGCTTGAGAATATCTCGCCCTCGACACTTCGCGATCCACGTGCCATCAGCCCTGCTGGATCAGGATGTGGCCGCCGCGCGTCGTGCACGTACCGCGATTGGCAAGGCCATGGAATTCCTGCGCGATTTTCCGTTTGCGTGCCGCAAGGCAGTACCGGACAACCCTTTTTCACGCGAGCTGCTGATTCCGTTCGGCAGCGACGGGTATGTCGCGTTGTTCGAGATCGAAAGTGAAGCGGTCGTCAGCATCCTGGCGGTCAGGCATCAGCGCGAAGATGACTACCACTGATAACGCGCTTGCCAGTCTGTCCGGGTTCGCTTTCCATCCCGTTTTTACTTGACAAGTTGTCAAGTAAAAAGTAAGGTCACGTCCTGGTTTCCGGAGAGTGATCATGAAGACAATGACCGTGGGTGAATTGAAGGCGCAGTTTTCCGAGGTGTTGGGGCAGTTGGCCAAGAATGGCGAGCCGATTGCGATCAGCTATGGCAAGAAGAAGGAAAAGATTGCCGCCATCATTCCCTATCATCAGCTCAAGCCTAAATCCAGCCGCACGCTGGGCTTGATGCGCGGGCGCGCGAGCTGCGTCATTCACGACGATTTTGCCTTGAACGATGAGGAAGTGTTGGGCGCATGAATTGCCTGCTGGATACCCGCGCATTTTTGTGGGCTGCGTTCTCGCCGGTCAAGTTGAGCGCGAAGGCAAAAAAAGAAATCCGCGCCGCCGACAACAGAATCTGCCTGAGCACGATTTCTTTTTGGGAAATTTCGCTGAAATACGCGTTGGGCAAGATCGAGTTGAAGAACTGCACACCTGACGACATGCCTGAGATCGCCAAGCAGTTGCATATTGAGATCATCGCGCCGACGGCGCATGAGACCGCTTCGTTTCACCGGCTGCCCAAGGTCAAGCACAAAGACCCGTTCGACCGGATGATCATCTGGCAGGCAATCCAACACCCGCTGGTCCTGATTTCAAAGGATGCCGGTTTCCCGGAGTACGAAGCGTTCGGACTGAAGGTGTTCTGGTGATTGCGCACGGAACCTGAAGAAGCACAAAGTCAGCGTCCGAAGAAGCTGCCTCCATATTTGTGTTTGCGTCCGACAAAACTGCGACCGCAGCCCCTTAAATCCTTTGGGATCAGCGCTGGCACACATTGCATTGTGCCGGCAGCGCCGGTGGGATGTGGGTGCTACCTCAACCGGATCAGGCGCGCTCGAACCCCGGCTCCTGCGGCGCAGGCAATCCCAGTTGGCGCTGCAGTGCCGCTGAATCCCAGAGACTGCGTTCCAGCACAATCTTGCCGTCGCGAAACTTGTGGATGGTCCAACCCTGTACTTTGGTCGTCTTGCCTTTTGACGGCAAGCCGAGGAAGTCGTCCTTGTGCTGAACCTCCCAGGTCCACTCCACGCAGCCACCATTCTCGTCGCCGTGGTAGCGTGTGGCTTTGAAGTAATGCTTCGATGCGTTCGGGTCGGCATTCTCGAAGGTTTTGAAAAACCGGCGCAGCTTCTGTTTGTCGTTGTCAATGTGGATGCCGAGATTCAGATCTGCGAACTCGAACTTATCTGACCAGCGATCCATTACCGCGTCGAGGTTGTTGTCAAAATCCTCGAGCCAACTTTCTTCCCATTGCAGATTCATCGCATCTCCTTAGGACGTTGGTTTGTCGGAGTCACCAAATGGTGTACTCCGGATTTTTTGGTTGTGCAGGCTGCTCCATCCTTGGCAGATGAAATGATACAACTGCGGGACGGATCCCGGCAACCGGTTGCTATGCAGCCACCATCCCGTTATGCCGCAGCAGTGCATCCGGTTTCGGTTCGCGACCACGGAAGGCCTTGAACGATTCGATCGCCGGGCGTGAGCCGCCGACGGAAAGAATTTCGCGCAGGTAGCGTTCGCCGGTCGCGGCATCGAGCGTGGTGCCGCTCGTTTTTGCCGCTTCTTCGAAGGCTGCGTAGGCGTCGGCCGACAGCACTTCGGCCCACTTGTAGCTGTAATAGCCGGCCGCATAGCCGCCACCGAAGATGTGCGAGAAGCTCTGCGGAAAGCGGTTCCATTCCGGCGGTGTGGTCACTGCGACTTCGCGCCGCACTTCGGCCAGCAATTGCATGAAAGTCTTGGCGCCGCCCGGCACGAAATCGCCATACACCAGCAGGTCAAACAGCCCGAACTCGATCTGGCGCAGGGTCTGCATACCGCTCTGGAAATTCTTCGCCGCGATCATCTTGTCGAACAACGCGCGCGGCAGCGGCGCGTTGGTTTCGGCATGCGCGGTCATCCCGATGAGGACGTCCCACTCCCAGCAGAAGTTTTCCATGAACTGGCTGGGCAGTTCCACCGCATCCCATTCCACGCCGTGGATGCCGGACACCGGTAGTTCCTCGACGCGGGTCAACAGGTGGTGCAGGCCGTGGCCGCATTCGTGGAACAGCGTACTCACGTCGTCGTGGCTGAAGGTGGCCGGCTTGCCGTTCACGGGCGCGGGGAAGTTGCAGTTGAGGTAGGCCACCGGCGTCTGGATGCCGCTGGCGATACGGCGCCGGGTGATGGCTTCGTCCATCCAGGCGCCGCCGCGCTTGGTGTCGCGGGCGTAGAGATCGAGGTAGAACTGGCCGATCAGTTCGCCATTTTTGACGATGCGGAAGAAGCGCACCGTCGGGTGCCACACCGGCGCACTGTCGGCTTCCAGCTTGACCGAGAAAATCGATTCGATGACGCGGAACAGGCCGGCGAGCACCTTGGGTTCGGGGAAGTACTGCTTCACTTCTTCGTCGGAGAAAGCGTAGCGCGCCTGGCGCAGTTTCTCCGAGGCGTAGGCCATGTCCCAGGCTTCGAGTTGCGCAAGCCCAAGTTCGCTTTGCGCGAAGCCGCGCAGTTCGGCCACATCCTTCTCGGCGAAGGGACGCGCCTTGGCGCCGAGGTCGCGCAGGAAGGCCGCAACCTGTGCCGGCGATTGCGCCATCTTCGGCACCAGCGAAATTTCGGCGTAGTTGGCGTAGCCAAGCATTTGCGCTTCTTCGGCGTGCAGCGCCAGCAGCTTGTTGATCAGCGGCGTGTTGTCCCATTCGGCTTTGCCGAATTCCGATGCGCGGGTGGCGGATGCGCGGTACATGCGCGCGCGCAAGTCGCGGTTGTCGGCGTATTGCAGCACCGGGACGTAGGCGGGTGCGTGCAGGGTGAATTTCCAACCTGGCTTACTGTCTTTTTCGGCGGCGGCGCGGGCGGTAGTTTTCGCGTCAGCGGGGATGCCGGAAAGATCGGCCTCGTTCGTCACCCATTCGGCGTGGGCATTGGTGGCGTCGAGCACGTTCTCGGAAAACTTGGCGGCGAGCGCCGAGAGTTCTTCCTGTATTTCCTTGAAGCGCGGCTTTTGCATTTCCGGCAACTCCGCGCCGGCAAGACGAAAATCGCGCACGTCGTTGTCGATGATGCGACGCCGGGCAGGTGTCAGTGTTGCGTATTCGGGGCTTTCACTCAGTGCCTTGTACTTGGCGAACAACGCCAGATTCTGCCCCAGTTCGGCAAAGAAGCCGGACACCTCGGGCAGCATGCCGTTGTAGGCGCCGCGCCACTCGGGCACGTCATTCACTGAATGAAGATGACCGACGATGCCCCATGCGCGTGACAGTTTTTCGCCAGCGTCGGTCATCGGCTGCACGAAGTCGGCCCAGGTGGCGGGCGCTGCCGGTGCTTCGAGTTGTTTGATCAGCGCGCGATTCTCGCTGAGCAATTCGCGGATGGCGGGCGCGACATGTTCAGGCGTGACGGTATCGAAGCGTGGCAGACCGGTGAAGTCGAGTAACGGGTTGAGCGTGGCGGACATTGAAGTACCTCTGCGTTATTTTTTCCCGAACCCGCCCAGCAATGCCGAGATCGGCCGTATCGGACGGCGCGGTGGGGTTTCCTGCTTCCTGGTTTCAGTGGTGCCTTCGGCGTGTTTGGCTTGGTAGGGCTTGCTGTAATCGAAGCCGTCCGCTGCAGGCAGGTGGCTGGCTGGGCTGGCCATGTGCACCGGTGCAGTGGGACGCTCGCGGCGAGCATCGGAACGGGCCTCGCGGTGCGCGTCACGATTATGTGAGTCGCGGTGTGGATCGGGGCGAGTCTCACGGGGCGCTTCACGATGCGAGTCACGAGGAGAATCGGGGCGGCGTTCACGGTCGCGGCCGCGCTTCGGTTCGCCGCCGCGATCTTCGCGCGGCAGCGGTGCGCCGGGTTCGAAGCCGGGCAGGTCAACCTGGTTGATCTTGAACTTGATCAGCTTTTCGATATCGGCAAGGCGCATCTTTTCGTCGGGGCTGACCAGCGATGTCGCGTCGCCGCTCTTGCCGGCGCGGCCGGTGCGGCCGATGCGGTGGATGTAATCCTCGGCGGTGTGCGGCAGTTCGTAGTTCACCACATGCGGCAGATCGTCGATGTCGAGGCCGCGCGCGGCAACGTCGGTGGCGACCAGCACGCGCACCGTGCCGGCCTTGAAGGCCTCGAGCGCTTCGCTGCGCTGCTGCTGGCTTTTGTCGCCGTGGATGGCGGTGGCGTTGACGCCCTGGCGCTCAAGCCATACCGAAAGCCGGCTGGCGCCGAACTTGGTGCCGACGAAGACCAGCACCTGGCTCAGGTTCGATTCCTTCAGCAAATGCAGCAACAAGTAGCGCTTCTGGTCGGCGCTGACCATGTGCAGCTTGTGGGTGATGGTCTCGGACACCATGTTGCGGCGTGCGACTTCGATCAGCTGCGGATTCTTCAGCATCACGTCGGCCAGCTTCTTGATCTCTTCCGAAAAGGTGGCCGAGAACAGCAAGCTTTGCCGCGTCTTGGGCAGCATGGCGAGAATGCGTTTGATGTCGGGGATGAAGCCCATGTCGAGCATACGGTCGGCTTCATCGAGAATAACGATCTCGACCGAATTGAAGCTGACGCTCTTCTGCTGCACGTGGTCGAGCAGGCGGCCCGGCGTGGCGACGATGATCTCGCGGCCTTCCTTGAGTTCGGCGATCTGCGGCTTGATGTCGACGCCGCCGTAGATGCACACCGAGCGCAGCGGCACGTACTTGCTGTAGGTCTTGACGCTGTCTTCGACCTGGATCGCCAGTTCCCGCGTCGGCGCCAGGATCAGCGCACGCACCGGATGCCGCGCCGGTGACGACGAGGTGCTGGCGTGGTGGGCCAGGCGTTGCAGCATGGGCAGGGTGAAACCGGCGGTCTTGCCGGTGCCGGTTTGTGCGCCGCCCATCATGTCGAGGCCTTGCAGCACAATCGGAATGGCCTGGGCCTGGATCGGCGTCGGGTCGGTATAGCCGGCTTCGTGCACGGCGCGTAATAGTTCGGGCAATAGCCCGAGGTCTTCGAATTTCATGCATGCTCCCGAATCGGCCCGCCCCTCGCGGGGTACCGGTTCAGGCGGCGAAACATTATTGGATGGAACGGAAAGCGCGCCAACCGGTGGGACGCGAAGCGGCATTATACGCTGGGTAGGAGCGGCGTCTCGCCGCGATTCGGTGGCAATCGCGGCGAGACGCCGCTCCTACGACCGCCGGAAGTCCCCGTGGGACAATGACATCAGGAATCCGGTGACTTCCTCGCGGTCGTGATAAAGCTGCTTGAAGCGCAACTCATAGCGATGATTGCGCAGTTTGTCGTCGATGAGGATGCGGCAACGCTGCAATTCCTCCCAGCGCTTTTTCATCGGCAGTTTGAGATTGAAAATCGCGCGCTGGCAGTATCCATTCGCCAGCCAGTCTGCCACCAATGCGGCGATGCGCGATGGTTTCTCCACCATGTCGCACACCAGCCAGTCGACCGGCCGCTTTGGCCGCCAGGTCAGGCCGTCGGCACGCAGATGTTCCACCTGATTATTGGCCAGCAGGGCCGGATCGAGGTCGCCGTTATCAATGGCGTACACATGCAGGCCGTGGCGCACCAGTTGCCAGGTCCAGCCGCCGGGCGCGGCGCCGAGATCCACGGCGCTGATGCCGGGGTGCAGCCATTCGGCGCGTTCGGCATCGGTGAGAAAGACGAGCAGGGCTTCTGCCAGCTTGAGCGTTGATCTCGATGCGGCAGTGCGCGGCATGCGCAGACGCGGAATGCCCATCTGCCAGGGCGCGCTGTCGGCCGGGGCAGAGAAGCCGACATACGCCGCCGCCGAGCTGTGGAACATTACGTGCAGGCGCGTCTGCGTCATGTCGTTGGTCAACATGCCGTGCTTGGTGAGCGTTTCGCGCAGGCGTGGCTCGAACTTGCGGCAGAACGAGGAGAGTTCTTTCGCTTCATTGGTATCGGCGGTCTCCAGCCATACTTCCGAAAAGCGCAGGTTCAGTTCGGCTGCAGCCTTTGTCAGTGGCGTGGCGCGGTCATTGATCGGCATGTCGCCGATCAGGCGAGCGTCCCTCACCATCTGTCGGGCGAAGGCCAAGTCGTGCCAGCCGATGGGAGGATTGCGGGCTTTTTCCGGATCGTGCGGAACGAACAGCACCAGCCCCGAGTCCGGTTTTGTCTTGGCGTAGCCATCCGCGCCGAAGTCGGCCATCGCCGTGGACACTTCGGCGGCGCACTCTTTTTCAAAGCCGGGACGGCAGTACAGCAACAAGCCGGGGGTGTTCATTCGTTGTGGCCGTGAAGGGTGGGGCGCATAGAATACGCGAATTGATCTGGCACGAAGGGGAAGCAATGCAATACCGCAAGCTCGGCACCAGTGACCTGAACGTGTCGCAAATCTGTCTCGGCACCATGACGTTTGGCAAACAGAACACCGAGGCCGAAGCACATCAGCAGCTCGACTATGCGCTGGCGCACGGCATCAACTTCATCGATAGCGCTGAAATGTATCCCGTTCCGACAGCGGCCGAATCCACTGGCAAAAGCGAGATTCTGCTGGGGTCGTGGCTGGTGCGCCAGCCGCGTGACAAACTCATCGTCGCCACCAAGGCCACCGGTCCCGGCCGCATGAACTGGATTCGCAACGGCGAGCTGGCTTTTGATCGTAAGGGACTGACCACCGCTGTCGACGATTCGCTTAAACGATTGCAGACGGACGTCATCGATCTCTATCAATTGCACTGGCCGGACCGCAACACGCCGATATTTGGCGGTTATCAGTTCGATCCGGGGCATGAGCGTTCTTTCACGCCCTTGCGCGAAACGCTGGAAGTGCTGGCCGATTTGGTGCGCGTCGGCAAGCTGCGTTACATCGGCCTGTCGAACGAAACGCCGTGGGGCGTGATGCAGTTCTTGCGCCTTGCCGACGAACACGGCTTGCCGCGCATTGCGTCGGTGCAGAACTCGTATCACCTGCTCAATCGCAGTTGGGAGAACGGACTCGCCGAAATCGGCTATCGCGAGAATGTCGCGCTGATCCCGTATTCGCCACTTGGCTTCGGCAATCTGACCGGCAAGTATCTTGATAATCCGGCGGCGCAAGGCCGTGTCACTTTGTTCCCCGGATTCAACCAGCGTTACACCAAACCCAATGTTCCCGCAGCGCTGACGGCTTATGTCAGTTTGGCGCGCAAGAACAACATGACGCCTGCGCAGCTCGCGTTGGCCTTTGTCTATTCACGCTGGTTTGTCACCAGCACTATCATCGGCGCGACCTCCGTGACTCAGTTGCAGGAGAACATCGGTGCGCTTGAGATCAAGTTGTCCGAAGAGGTGTTTAAGGAAGTTGAAGAGATACATCTGCGCTATACCAATCCTGCTCCCTAGTAATTGGTGAAATAACCTGACAAATCCAGGTAGGTTCGCCGCCGACCCTGCTGCGAAGTTAGCGGCCGCTCACGGCGGTCGCCAAACCTGACAAATCACTTTCGGTTCGATTTGTATCCCTCTTGAATTAAAAGGAAATTTAAACCAAGGCTTTGGCGCAGAAAGCGCCGCTAAGTCCTTGTCGCGGAAGAAAAAAACCTCCAACACCCCTTGACTGGGCAGGGTTACACGCCTAAAGTGGGAAGAAGTGGGGAAAAGTGGGGAAAATTATTCTCCAAGTGTTCTCCGCATCCAGTCGGAGGAAGGTGGATGTTTCAGGGCGCGGGTCAGCTCAATCTTGATGCCAAGGGGCGCATGGCCGTCCCGTCGCGGCATCGTGACGCCTTGATGGCCCTCGGCGAAGGCCGGCTGGTCATCACCGCACATCCGCACCGCTGCCTCTTGCTCTATCCCCAACCGGCGTGGGAACCCATCCGCGCCAAGGTCCTCGCCGCTCCCAGTCTTGAAGCCCAGTCGGCGATGCTGCGCCGTCTGCTGGTCGGCTTTGCTGTCGACACCGAAATGGACGGCGCCGGCCGGGTGCTGGTGGCGCCGGAGTTGCGTCAATACGCCGCGCTGGAAAAGGAAGTGTGGCTGGTCGGCCAAGGCACCCATTTCGAAATCTGGAGCGATAGCGGCTGGAAGGCCCAACAGGAAGCGATTTTCGCGTTGGGCGACAAATTGTTGCCGCCTGGTCTGGAGAATTTTTCGTTGTGAGTCACGTCAGCGTGCTGCTGACGGAGGCAGTGGATGCGTTGGCAGTGAAGCCGGAAGGAATTTATGTGGACGGCACTTTTGGTCGTGGTGGCCATAGCCGGGAAATTTTGGCGCGCCTGGGGCCTGGTGGTCGGCTGCTGGCACTGGATCGCGATCCAACTGCCATTGCGTCTGGACAGGAGATTCACGATTCGCGTTTGACACTGGTGCATGCCTGGTTCGGTGATTTGGGCCGGGTGCTGGATGAAGCGGGAATCGAATTCGTAGACGGCGTCTTGTTGGATCTGGGGGTTTCCAGCCCCCAGTTGAATGAAGGCAGCAGGGGATTCAGCTTTCGTTTCGATGCGCCGCTCGACATGCGCATGGATACGACGACGGGGGAGACCGCGGCGCAATGGCTGGCACGGGCAACACAACGGGAAATAGGGGAGGTCCTGCGCGACTATGGCGAAGAACGGTTTGCTCATGCGATTGCAAAGGCGATTGTTGCTGCTCGGAGCGAGTGCGGTATTGCAACCACGGAACAACTTGCCGCGCTCGTGGAAAAAACGGTGCGCACGCGTGAGCCGGGCCAGCATCCGGCGACGCGCAGCTTTCAGGCTCTACGGATTTTCATCAATCGCGAGCTTGAAGAACTTTCGCTAGTCTTGCCGCGCGCCATGGAACGACTTGGATCCGCAGGCCGGTTGGTGGTGATCAGTTTTCACTCGCTCGAAGACCGTATCGTCAAGCGTTTCCTGCGCGGCGAGGAGAGTCCGCCGCAACCACCCAAGCGTGTACCGGTGCGGGCCGCAGATTTGCCGCCGCCACGCCTGCGCCTGATCGGCAAGCCGGTGTTTCCAAGTGAAGCCGAACTGAAGGCCAATCCGCGTTGCCGCAGTGCGGTGATGCGAGTGGCCGAAAAATTCTAATGGCGCGCCTGAATCTGATTCTGCTGGCAATTGCTGTGGCTTCTGCCTTGAGTGCGGTGGCCGCAAATCACCGTGCACGCAATTTTTTTGTCGCCCTGGAGCACGAGCAAACCCGCTCGCGTCAACTCGATGTGGAATGGGGTCAGTTGCAACTGGAACAAAGTACCTGGGCCAATCATGCACGCATCGAAAAGATTGCGCGTGAAAAGCTCCAGATGCGGATTCCGCTCCCGGCAAAAATCATTTCGCTTGAGGCGGCGGCGCAATGAAGTTCTCCAGGAGCCCGGTACTCGCCCAGGCTGTTCCGGCATGGCGTGCGCGCATGGTGCTGGTCGTGCTGCTGGCCGGGTTTTTAACCCTGCTGGCGCGATCCCTGTATTTGCAGGGCTTCAACAACGAATTTCTTAAAGTGAAAGGCGAGGCGCGCTACGAGCGGGTGCTTGAGGTTTCGGCCACACGTGGCCGCATCTCCGATCGCCATGGCGAAGTGCTTGCGGTATCGACACCGGTGAAGTCGATTTGGGCAATTCCTGAAGATGCCAAATTGCAGCCGGCACAGGCGCGTGATCTGGCGCATTTGCTTGAGATCGACGGACGCGAGTTGAATCGCAAGCTCGCCTCGGATCGGGATTTCGTTTTCGTCAAACGACAAATCTCGCCCGACCTCGCCGAAAAAGTAGTTGCATTGAATTTGCCCGGCATACACGTGCAGGAAGAGTACCGCCGCTATTACCCGGGCGGCGAAGTCACTGCGCATCTGCTGGGTTTCACCGGTGCCGAAGATTCCGGTCAGGAAGGTGTGGAACTGACCTTCAACAAATCACTGTCCGGAAAGCCCGGCAGCCGCCGCGTGATCAAGGACCGGCGCGGCAATGTGGTGGAGGATGTGGAAAGCATCAAGCCGCCGCAAGAGGGCAAGGACATGACCCTCGCCGTCGACGACAAAATCCAATATCTGGCGTACTCCAATCTCAAGCAGGCGGTCGAGCAGAACAAGGCCAAGGCCGGTGGCATCGTGGTGCTCGACGCCAGAACAGGTGAAGTATTGGCGCTGGCCAATCTTCCTACTTACAACCCGAACAACCGCGAAGGATTGATTGGCGCGCAATTGCGCAACCGGGCATTGACCGACACCTTCGAACCCGGTTCCACCATGAAACCGTTTACGGCGGCGCTGGCGATAGAGAAGGGCAACTATCGTTACGACACCTTGATCGATACCGCGCCAGGGCGCATGACCATCGGCAACGCCACCATTCATGACACGCATTCGAACGGCTTGATCACGGTTGCCCAGGTGATCCAGAAGTCATCCAACGTCGGCGCCGCCAAGATGGCATTGTCGTTACCGGCCGAAGCCATGTGGACCATGTTCGATGGTCTCGGCTTCGGCACACCACTCAAGCTCGGGTTCCCCGGTGAGGTGGGCGGCAGGCTGCGTCCATGGAAGCGCTGGCAGGCCATCGATCAGGCGACCATGGCCTACGGCAACGGCATTTCGGTGACGCTGATACAACTCGCCCACGCCTATCTGGCGTTTGCCCGCGACGGTGATCTGATTCCGCTTTCGCTGACCCGCGTCGATGTGCCGCCACAGAGTGGCAAACCGGTCTTCTCTGCCCAGACTGCACACGAAGTGCGTGCCATGCTCGAAATGGTGGTTGGCCCCGGCGGCACTGCGCCGCGCGCCCAGGTGCCCGGCTATCGAGTGGCGGGCAAAACCGGCACTGCGCACAAGCTGGAGGGCGGCGGATACGTCAACAAATATGTCGCGTCCTTCGTCGGCTTTGCGCCCGCCTCTGATCCGCGCTTGATCATCGCGGTGATGATCGACGAACCGTCGACCGGCGTCTACTACGGTGGTGAAGTGGCGGCCCCGGTTTTTGCGCAAGTGATGGCCGGCGCGTTGCGTACCCTGGGTATCGCCCAGGATGCACCCTTGCGTCCGCTGCAAGTTGCAAATGCGCCGGCCACCAGGGAGGAAATGTGAGTGGGCGCGCCATGACCGTGCTGACTGAACTGGAACGCAAGGGCGTCAATGCCCACAGCTTGTGCGCGGACTCGCGCCAGGTGCGTAAAGGCGATGTGTTCGTGGCATTTCCCGGCGCGCAAGTTGATGGCAGATGCTTCGTTGCAAATGCTATTGCCAACGGCGCGCAGGCGGTTCTCTACGAACAAGCCGGTGCCGATCTGCATCAGTTGGACGCTCCGGCCGTGCCGGTGGTCGGGTTGGCAGAGATGTCGGGTGAAATTGCCCATGTGGTGTATGGGCGTCCATCGGAAAAACTTTCGCTGGTCGGCGTGACCGGGACTAATGGCAAGACCTCAGTGTCGCAGTGGATCGCGCAAGCGTCGAACGCCCTGGGTCGCAAGTGTGCGGTGATCGGTACGCTCGGCAACGGATTTATCGAAGCGCTTGAGGACAGTCCAAACACCACGCCCGACGCAATCACCGTCCATCGCTTGCTGGCACGTTACGTCGAACAAGGTGCCAGTGCTTGTGCAATGGAAGTGTCCTCTATCGGCCTTGATCAGCGCCGAGTCAATGGTGCGCGGTTTGCGACCGCCGTGTTCACCAACCTGACGCGCGACCACCTTGACTATCACGGAGATATGGCGAGATACGGCAAGGCCAAAGAGGCCCTGTTTGAAACGCCCGGTCTCAAAGCGGCGGTGATCAATCTTGATGACGACTTCGGTCGCGATCTTGCGCAGCGCTTGCAAGGCCGGGTGCGAGTGATTGGCTATACGCTTGATCCTGCGCCGAAAGCCGATGAAGTGTTGGCAGCTGAAAATCTATCGATCACCAGCACCGGCCTCGGTTTTACGTTGCGTGGTTTGCCGGTAATGGCGCCGGTGATCGGCCGTTTCAATGCATCGAATTTGCTCGCGGTGATTGGCACGCTGTTGGCGGGCGGCACGGCACTGCCGGATGCGATTGCATCGGTTGCCGGTTTGCATCCACCGCCCGGACGTTTGCA
>JAYUFR010000186.1:0-4519 GCA_043738625.1 Sterolibacteriaceae bacterium | reverse complement strand
GCTGTCCCATGTCGCCGGTCTTGAACCAGCCATCCGCTGTGAACTCTGCTTTCGTCTTTTCCGGCATTTGCCAGTAGCCCGAAAAAACATTGTCGCCGCGTACCTGGATATTGCCGATTTCGCCAGGCGCACAGACACTGCCGCTGTCATCGACGATGCGTACTTCTGTACACGGCAACTGCAAGCCCACCGTGCCACCACGCCGTTCGCCCGCGTAAGGATTGGAAGTGAACATGCCGCCTTCAGTCATCCCATAGCGTTCGAGGATGCTGTGGCCGCTGCGTGTTTTGAACTCCTCGAATGTTTCCTTGAGCAAGGGCGCCGAGCCGGAGATGAACAGGCGCATCCCGGCGCAGCGTTGTCTTGTGAATTCTGCATCACCGAGCAGGCGCACGTAGTAGGTCGGCACACCCATGAATACCGTTGCACGCGGTAGCAGTTGCAGCGCACGTCTGGCGTCAAACTTTGTTTCGAACAGCATGGCCGAACCGTTCAGCAGCGCACAATGAGTGGCGATGAACAGGCCGTGAACATGAAATGTCGGCAACATGTGCAACAGCACGTCGCCGTTACGGAAGTGCCAAAATTTGTGCAGCGTCTGCGCATTCACCGCCAGATTGCGATGCGTCAGCATCGCGCCCTTGGAGCGGCCGGTGGTGCCCGAGGTATAGAGAATGGCGGCGAGATCGTCGCCTTTGCGCGCCACAGTCTTGAAATTATCGGCATAGGGCGCGGCCGCGTCGATCAGTGAACCGCAGCCCGCGTCGTCCAGTTCCTGCACATGTGTAACACCAAATTTCGCGGCAAGCGCGTCTGCCAATGTCCGTGATTGCGGACGACAGACGAATAGTCGGGGTCGAGCATCGCCAAGAAAGTGTTCAAGCTCATGCCGTTGATAGGCAGGGTTTAACGGCAGGAACACCATGCCGGCGCGCAGTGTGGCGAGATAGAGGACCAGGGCTTCCGGCGTTTTTTCCACCTGCGCGGCCACTCGATCGCCGGGTTGCAGACCGAGGGCGATGATCAGGTTGGCGATGCGCGCACTGGCACGGTGGACATCTTGGTAGGTCCATACCCTGCCGTCGGACAGGATCATGCACGGCGCATCGGGGTTAGCGGGAAATCCAGCCGCAAGGAAACTGTAGAGGTTTTCGTTATTCATGGTGCTGATCAATCTGCCCAAAATGAAAAACCCCGCTCGGCGATCAGCAGAACGGGGTTTTCTAACTGCCAGGAAAGCCTTTCTAGGCCGTCTTGCTGGCTTTGGGTTGAAGCAGGAAAGTCGCCAGGCTGGGGACGATGATCAGTGCGCCCAACATATTCCAGAGGAACATAAAGGCCAGCAGAAGCCCCAAATCGGCCTGGAACTTGATCGGCGACCATGCCCAGGTAATCACGGCGGTCGCCAGCGTTACACCGATGAGCGCCACCACCTTGCCGGTGAAGACCAGCGCGCCCGAATAAGCGTCGCGAACCGACATGCCCTGGCGCTGCAAGGCTAGGAATACCGTCAACAAATACAGCGAGTAGTCGACCCCGATACCGACCCCGAGCGCCGTCACCGGCAAAGTCGCGACCTTGACGCCGATGCCCAGCATCACCATAAGGGCTTCTCCCAAGATGGACGTCACGATCAGCGGCAGCACCGCGACGATCACCGCACGCCAGCTGCGAAAGGTGATGAAGCACAACACGATCACCGCAGAATAAACATACAACAACATGGTTCGATTGGCTTTGGCCACCGAGATGTTGGTGGCCGCCTCGATGCCCGAGGAACCGGCAGCGAGCAGGAACTGGTAATCGGCAGTATTGTGTTTCGCGGCAAAGTCTTCCACTGTGTTGACGACGCGCGTCAGCGTTTCCGCCTTGTGATCAGAGAGGTAGGCGATCACCGGCACCACCGAACGGGCTTCGTTGAAAAGTTCCGGGTTGGAATTGAAAACATAGTCGATGGCATCGGCGACGACATAGTTGTCGCGGTTGATGGTGACCCATCTGGGCGAGCCTTCAAAGCCTGCCGCCGAGTAAGTACGCGCCAAACTCGCCGGCGATACGGTGGTTTGAACACCGGGCACATCGCGCAGAATTTCCTCCAACCTATCCATTTCCAGAATGGTCTGATAGCTGACCACACCATAATCTTTTGGGGTGGTGACGATGACCGCGAGCTGATCGCTGGACAGCGCGTAATGGCCGGTCACGAAAGCGTTATCAAGGTTGTAACGCGAATCCACGCGCAATTCGGGAGCACCAGGATCCAGATCGCCGATCTTGAGATCCTCGCTGATTTTCAGCGAGATACCGGTGAGTATCAGCGTGACGATAATGACGCCAATGGCCCATGGGCGCGTGGTGAAACGGCTCAATACGCGCACCAGCGGGTGACCGCCTTCGGCGCTTTTGAGGGTACGCGCGGCGGCCTTGGCGCTGACACTGGTATAAGACAGCAGAATTGGCAGCAGGATCAGGTTGGTGAAAATCAGCACCCCCACCCCAATACTGGAAGCGACGGCCAAACCACGGATCACCGGAATGTCGATTACGGCCAGCACGCCAAAGCCCACGGCATCGGCCAGCAGCGCGGTCAATCCGGCGAGAAACAGGCGGCGGAAGGTATAGCGTGCAGCGACATACTTGTGGGTGCCGCGGCCGATGTCCTGCATGATGCCGTTCATTTTTTGCGCACCATGGGAAACGCCGATGGCAAAAATCAGGAATGGCACCAGCACCGTATAGGGGTCGAGCACGAAACCGAGCAGCCGCATCAGCCCCAACTGCCAGGAGACGGCGATGATGGAGCAGGTCACAACCAGCAAGGTGCTGCGTATGCAGCGGGTATAGACGAGGATCAACGCTGCGCAGATCAGCGCAGCGGCGATGAAGTAGGTGAATACCTGGATCAAGCCATGGATCAGGTCGCCCACGATCTGGGCAAAACCAACGATGTGAATACGAACGCCCTTGGTCTGAAACTCGGTGCGAATGGCATCCACCGCGTCGTGGAAAGCCCGGTAATTGAGCTCCTTGCCAGTCACCGGATCGCGGTCCAGCAGCGGCACGACAATCGTACTGGAGCGCTGGTCGTTGGCCACCAGCGAGCCGATGATGCCGGCGCGGTGGACGTTGGTGCGCAGCGACTCGATGCTCTCGGGGGAACCGTTGTAGGTGTCGGGCATGACCGGGCCGCCCTTGTAACCCTCGGCGGTAATTTCGGTCCAGCGTACCACCGGCATCCACAGCGACTTCATGTACGAGCGGTCAACGCCGGGAACCAGGAATACCTTGTCGTTGAGGTCACGCAGGACCTCAATGTAATGGGGGTCGTAGATATCGCCCTTCTCGTTCTCGACGGCGATGCGCACCGAGTTGCCCAAGCCGCGCAGGTTATTTTGGTTGGCGAAATAGTTTTTGATGAAGGGTTGCGTCTGCGGCATCATCTTCTCGAAGCTGGCGTTCACTTCCAGCTTGGAGGCGTGATAGCCAAGGAAGACTGTCAGCAGCGCACAGGCGATCACCAACACCAGGCGGTTGTTGAAGATCAGGCGTTCCAGGAAATTGCCGGAGCGCGCATCGAAGTCTTCCCGCCGTGGCACAACGGGCATTGAATTGATTTGGTTTTCGCTAGGGATATCCATGGAATCGTGTTTGCTAGAAGGTTATTTCAATCAGTGTGCTGGCGCAGCCGCTTCGCGCGGGGTTTCTATTCTGAGGCCCTCAATTCCGACCACCACAAATGCGCCACCTGCCACGGCAGCGATGCCGGTGGTACGCATCGGCTGGCTTTCCGGCAGCAGCCTGAGATTTTTCCCGGTTTTGTCCATCAACAGAAACTGCCCGGCGGCGTTGATCAGGACGAAGCCCTCGCCATCAGGACGGGCGATTCCGGCGGCGATGGTGTGTTCACTCAGCAAGGGGAGTGCTTCCCAATGCTTGCCCGCGTCGCCACTGCGATAAATGGTGCCACGCAGACCGTAAGCGACCATGGTATCGCCGATACTGGCGATCCCAAAGAAACTGCCGCTGTAACCGGTATCGGTCTTGGTGAAGAAACCACGTGCACGGTCTAGCTGGTAGATCTGACCGTGCTCACCAAAGATATACAGCTCTTTGCCGATGCCACGCAGACCATTGAGGTTCAATCGCTCCTTGTTATCAATGCGATGCAGCCAGGGTTCCCAACTCTTGCCGCCATCCTTCGTGGCGACGATCATGCCGTAGGATCCAACCGCATAGCCGGTTTGCACGTCATCAAACCAGACATCAAGCAGCGGCAGCGCCGCACCCGCCTTGTAATTAATGCCCATGGTGCGCAATTCTGCTTCACCGGCGGGTCCCATATTGGTATAAAACTTGGTGAACGACTCGGCAGCCATGCGGCCATCGAGTTGCCTGGTCCACGTCTTGCCGGCATCGGCGCTATGCAAGACTACGCCGTCGTGGCCCACCGCCCAGCCATCGCTGGCGGTCGGAAATTGAACCGCGAGCAGATCGCTTTGCACCGGTACCTTCGCTTGGG
>JAYUFR010000185.1:0-13316 GCA_043738625.1 Sterolibacteriaceae bacterium | reverse complement strand
GCCCCCGCTTTCCGCTTGTCGCCGTGTCTTGCCACAACAGTGCGGAGTTGATGCGGGCGGCAGAACTGGAATTGGATTTTGCTGTACTTGGTGCCGTGAACAGCACTGCGAGCCATAGTGATCGTTCGCCGCTGGGCTGGGCCGGATTTTCAAAGCTGGTGGAACTGTCCGGCATGCCGGTATTTGCCCTCGGTGGCATGAGTCGCGGTGACCTGGAAACTGCATGGCAGGCAGGTGGCCATGGTATTGCCGCGATTCGTGGCGCCTGGGGTCAGGCTTCCTGATCGGGTTCCTGGATTTCTTTGCTAACCGGTACGCGATATTCTTCGGCGGCCCATGCGCCGAGGTCAATGCCCTTGCAGCGCTCGGAGCAAAAAGGACGTACGCGATTTCCCGCTACCCATTCCACCGGTTTGCCGCATGTTGGACAACTTACGCTACGGACTACAGGTTGCAAAACGTCATCTCGAAATTTACGTCGGCATCAACCTGCCGCGGACGCTGATTCACTTCCGGGCCCAGAAAGCGGATATTGAGCGCATATTTGCTGGCGCTGATTTCCGGAATGTAGGCATCACTGCGACTGAGGCGCAGACGTATCATCTGCGCGTTGCGGCCGGCAAGCGTCATTTGGTAGGCGCCGTGATAGGCGATCTGCGTTTCCGGCCGTCCCGAAGAACGCAGCAGTCGCAACACGATGCTGATGGCCTGATGGATCGGCAGCAGCGGTGCAAGCCAGTGCTCCAGATCACGCCGCCGCAACTGCCCGTCGCGGTTGAGCCAGAAATGATATGACGGTAGGTCGAACTCACACACGCCACCAGGAATCGATGCCCGATTCTTGATCGCCATCAGCCATTCGTTTTCGCGCAGGTAGTAACCGATCTTGCCCTGGATGGCCAGCAAACCGGCCGCCGCCTGTTCGATTTCGTAGAGGGCGCCGGACAGCGCATCCTCGGAGATTTCCGGATTATTGCGAAAGGACAGCAATATCTGGCGCTGCCGTTCCAGTTCCTGCATTAAATCGAATTTGAGGTCGGCACGTCCGGCCACTTCCAGAACTTCGAACAGGGTGACCAGTGCCACGTGGTGGTCTTCGTGACTCTCTGCGGCGACGAAGTGAGTGATCTTGTCGAACAGGTCTTCCAAGCGCAGCAATGTGCGAATGCGCTCGTTGAGCGGATATTGGTAAGTGATCACTCGTCGGCCATTGGGTAAGTTCTCCGAATTCTGACGGATTTGACACTAAACCTCAATATTTGTCGGCTATTTCGCCGAAAGTTCAAGGTAGTCTCGATGCAAGGCGGCGACCTGGGGCTTCAGCGCATCAAGATCGCCTGCGTTGTCGATGATGTCGTCGGCAATGTTCAGACGCTGTTCGCGGGTCGCCTGGGTCGTCATGATGCGGCGTATTTCGGGTTCCGCAAGCCGGCTTCGCGAAATTACCCTCTCAATCTGAGTTTCTTCCGGACAGTCGACGACCAGTATCCGATTCACGCGACTGCGCGGATCCCCCGACTCCAGCAGCAACGGAATCACCAACATCAAATAGGGAGCGCCGTCCTGTAATGCCTTGCGACTGCGGTTTTCGCTTTCTTCGCGAATCATCGGGTGGAGAATGGCTTCCAGACGCGCCCGGGCAGTTGCATCGCTAAAAACCAACTGGCGCATGGCGGAACGATCCAGGGCGCCTTCGAAAGTGACGATGTCAGGTCCGAACGCGGCGCGTATCGCCGCCATTGCAACGCCGGCGGGTCCGGTCAGTTCATGCGCTATGGCATCCGCATCGATGATGGCCGCACCGAGGTCGCCAAACATATCTGCGGCGGCGCTCTTGCCACAGCCGATGCCGCCTGTCAGGCCAACGACCAAAGGGGTCATGACGCGGGGCAGTCGCCGAGCGTGGCGTTGGCATTATCACGGGTCAGGTCCGGTAGTCGCGCCAGAAGCGCGTCCGGACCACGCACCACCAGACGAACCGCATCGGGTGGTTGCCGAGGTGTGACCTTGGCTGACTTGACCCCCTTCTTTAGCAACGCCTGTAACTGCTCACGCGCCGCCGACTCGTTCTGGAATGACGCCAGCAAAACTACAAACGTATTGTTGTTCGCTGATGTCACATGTGCATCATCAATCCCGAATTTTTTCAATTCGGCAAGCTTGGCATCAGCAGCGGCGCGATCAGCCCAACCAGTGATGGATAGTTCCCAGGTCTGCTGTTCATGGGGCCGTGACAGCATGATGGTGGCACCGGCCAGCTGTTGGCCGAGCGAAGACTGAAGCCGCTGCGCGTCGGCCAGCTTCAAGTCGCCGATAACACGGCAGGTTTCAACGGGAGCGACGGCTTTTATCGTGGAAAAAATGCGCAGCTTGGAGGGATTGATTTGTGCTTCAAGCCGTTCCGGTTCGCGCCCCGAGATGTTGCCATCCCCAAAATAGCCCCGGCTCCAGGCAAACACCGCTAGGTTGGCGAAGATCAGCAACAATAAAAAAATGCGCACAATGTTTCCCTCGGTGTTGTCAGCCAGCGGTGTCCATCTCGGTGGCCATACGCGCCAGCCCTTCAAGCGCGAGATTATCGATCCGCAAATGAGGCAAGGCGATCTCATTCGACAGCGTCCCGGCGCAACCGCCTGAAAGGATACAGAGGGCGCCGGGTTCCTCCGCGATGGATGAGAACATGCGCTCAATGGCACCCAGTGTGCCGCAGATCGCACCGCTGCTGATGGCGTCCTGCGTATTTCTCGGCAAAGGCCGGTAGCGCCCCGGCGCGTGTGGCAGTCGGGCGGTGTTGCTGGCCAACGCTGTGCGCATCAAATCCAGACCCGGCATGATCAGGCCGCCCTGAAACACGCCAGCGGCATCAAGCAGATCAATCGTGGTCGCAGTGCCGGCGCTGACCACGACGCAGCCACTGCCATGCAATCCGCGGGCGCCGATCAACGCTGCCCAGCGATCGGCGCCGAGTTGCGCCGGGGTATCGTAGCGGCTGGTAACGCCACATTGAGCGTCACGGGCTTTGATCCAGTTCACCGTGAGAGGTAGAGCTGCTTCGATCGCAGCACAAACCGCAGAGGAGGCGACGATGCAGCCGATCGCTCGCTCGATTGGGACTGCTGCTGGCAGGCAACTGCGTAACGTTGCCGCATCTGCGGTAAGCAGTGTTCCCGTGAAGGCCCAGCCAGAGCCGGAACGCAGACCCCATTTGAGACGCGTGTTGCCGCAATCGATGCAGAGGATCATGGCTGAGTCCCTGCTGCAGCTCTCAGGCTGACTTCGCCGCCGATTATTTTTTTCAATCCGGAGGCCGTGGCAACCAGCAGTGCTCCATCCTGATCAATGCCGAGGCATGTCCCAACCGAATCCACGCCGTCTCGCGTAATCCGTACTGATTGATCCTGAAAAGCATGGCGCGATAACCATGCTTCGCGCAGCGCGGCAAAACCACCGGCGGCATAACTGTCCAGAGTATGAGCAAGGCTGGCCAGAATAATCGCGAGCGTTTCTTCCCGGCTGGTGCGCGACCCCAGGGAGTCAAGGCCTACCGCAGTTTGCGCAACATCTGCCGGCAGATTCTGCGGCAGGCGCAGATTGAGGCCAATCCCGATCACTGCCGAACGTGCGTTGCCTGGCTGCAATTCCACAAGTATTCCGGCCAGTTTGCGGCCGGTGTGAAGAACATCGTTCGGCCACTTGAGCGTTACTCCATCAATGCGCAGATTGTCCATTGCATCAGCGACCGCGACTCCCACGGCCAGCGAGAGCGCGGTGGGCGCAGAAGACGCGGGGCCGAAGCGCCAGAGTACGGAGAAGGTAAGGCTGTCATCAGGCGCCGAGTGCCACGTGTGGCCGCGCCGGCCGCGGCCCGCCGTCTGGCGGTCTGCTACCAGCACACTGCCTGAAGCTGCGCCCGTTTCGGCCAGAGCCAGCAATCGGCTATTGGTCGAGTCGCACTCGGCGACTGCGTCGACGTTAAAACGTCGCGCGGACCCACCCAGCGCAGCAGCAACTGCGGCAATGTTGAGGGACGATTGGTAAAGGGATCCGGCCATGGGCCGGATTATCCCTGCTCTTCCATTCCCTTGGCATCATCCAGACCCAATTCCTGAATTTTTCGGGTGATGGTATTGCGTCCGATACCCAGCAATTGGGCAGCTTCAATGCGCCGCCCACCGCTCGCTGCCAGTGCGCGCTGAATCAGGCTGCCCTCGAAAGCCCGGGTCAGAATCTCGAATACTTTGCCGGGCTGGGCGGCAATCAGCCGGTCTGCTTCGCCGCTGAGCGCATCAAGCCAGTTACTCGGCGCAGTGCTCGCCGTCTGCTCGCGCAACTCACCGGGCAGGTCGGCGACGTCCACCGTCTGTCCCGGCGCCATGACGGTGAGCCAGTGGCAGAGGTTTTCCAACTGCCTCACGTTACCCGGAAAATCCAGGCTGGAAAGATATTTGAGGGCGGTCTCGGACAGACGTTTCGGTTCGACACCCAATTCCCGGGCGCTATGGGCGAGAAAGTGGCGTGCGAGCAAAGGAATGTCGTCACGTCGTTCGCGCAGCGCCGGCAACCGCAGGCGGATGACGTTGAGACGATGAAACAGATCTTCACGGAACAGACCATCCTTGACCCGTTGTTCAAGGTTCTGGTGCGTGGCGGTAATCACGCGCACGCTGGCCTTGACCGGTGAATGGCCGCCGACGCGGTAGAAGTGTCCGTCGGAAAGAACCCTGAGCAGGCGCGTTTGCAACTCGGCCGGCATGTCGCCAATTTCATCGAGAAACAGGGTGCCACCGTCGGCCTGCTCGAAGCGGCCGCGCCGCTGCGTGGTGGCGCCAGTAAAAGCCCCCTTCTCATGGCCAAAGAGTTCGGATTCAAGCAGGTCGCGGGGAATGGCGGCGGTGTTGATGGCAATGAACGGCGCATCTCGGCGCGGGCCATGACGGTGCAGCGCGCGCGCCACCAGCTCCTTGCCGGTGCCGGACTCGCCATTGATGAGCACGGTGGCTTGTGACTGCGACAAACGTCCGATCGCGCGAAATACCTCCTGCATGGCCGCTGCCTGGCCGAGAATTTCCGGCGCTACCGGTTGGGCAATCGAGGTACCGGACTGGTGCTTGGTTTCCTCGATGGCGCGTCGGACCAAGGCCACCGCTTGATCAACGTCGAAGGGTTTGGGCAGATATTCATAGGCGCCGCCTTGAAACGCGGCGACGGCGGAATCCAGATCCGAATAGGCGGTCATGATGATGACCGGCAGATCCGGCCATCCCGCCTTCACATGGCGCAGCAAATCGAGTCCTGATTGTCCGGGCATGCGAATGTCGGAAACCAGCACCTGCGGGCGTTGACCGGCGTCGAGCGCCGCCAGTGCATCTTCAGCAGCGGCGAAACTTTTGTACGGGATCTCTTCTCGCGTCAGGGCCTTTTCGAAGACCCAGCGGATGGAGCGGTCGTCATCGACAATCCAGACCGGATTCATGGTGTTTTGCTCTTTTCAGGTTGTCCGCCTGTCAGCGGCATCAGGATACGAAAGCAGGTATGTGCGGGACGCGATTCCACTTCGATAGTACCGTGATGCTGCTGCACAAAGCTTTGGGTTAACGTCAGGCCGAGACCGCTGCCACCTTCGCGACCCGATACCAGGGGATAAAAGATTTTGTCCCGGATCGCCTCGGGTATTCCCGGGCCGTTGTCGATCACTTGCAATTCGAGTGCCAGCGGATAACGCTTCTTCGCCAAAGTCACTTTTCGCGCCGCGCGAGTGCGGAACACGATTTCACCTTCACCCTGCATCGCCTGCGCCGCATTGCGGGCGATGTTGAGAATCGCCTGAATCAATTGCTCGCGGTCGCCAGTCAGGTCAGGCAACGACGTGTCGTAGTCGCGCTGCACGCGTACGCCGGCGAACTCGGCATGGATCAGCTTGCGCACCCGTTCCAGAATCTCGTGGATGTTCACCTGCGCCGGCTGCATCGTGCGGTGCGAAGACAATAGTCTTTGCATCAGGCCTTGCAGCCGGTCGGATTCGCTGATGATGACCTGCGTGTACTCCCGCAACGACGGACTGCTCAGTTCGCGTTCGAGCAACTGGGCGGAACCGCGGATACCCCCCAGCGGATTCTGGATTTCGTGGGCGAGATTGCGAATCAGCTCACGGGTTGCCTGTTGTTGTACCGCTTCTCTTTCCTCGCGCGCAGCGCGCAACTGGTGATCGATGGGACGAAGCTCCAGCAGCAGCCTCGCGCCCGCACTTTCAATTGGTGTCACCGTACAGTCCAGATGCATGGCCGGTTGTTCGGCACGCGTCACCTCAACGTTGTGACCGGTGTAGCTCCAATTATTTTTCAACGCGTTATCGAGCGCTGCCGCGAGAACCTTTGACGGACCCAGCAGCTGGGAAAGCGGTGATCCCAGCCATGCGCGCTGGCTGATGCCGAAGAGATTTTCGGCGGCAGGGTTGACGTGGCAAATCAGTTGCCGATCATCACTCAGAATAACGGCCGAAGAAAGCAGATCGAGTCCCGCGAAGGAAGCTGCGGGGAAAGAAGATGGATCCACGTGATTCATGTGGACAGTTTCAGCAAGAAGCGAGCCATTGTGGCGCCCGCCTTAATGCTTCAGCGTAACTTTGACAGCTCGCGTTGCAATTCGACCAGGTTGCGCTCATGCAGCGCAATACGATCCTTGATGGGTTTTAGAACGTCTTGCGGCGTGGCGGGGTTGTTGCGTTCCGCCAGGTTTTTCCTGGCTTCCTCAAGATTTTTTTGCTCGGTCTCCGTTTCCCGCTGCACGATGGCGCGCCGATCACTGTCGCGACCGCGCTGGGTTTCCGAACTTACTTTGGGAAAGTCGACAGGCGTTGACGCTGTGGTAGCGGCGGGCTTGCTGGCTGCCGGGCTGGGGGAAATGTCGCGCGAGAGTACGATGCAATTGCGATTCTGGGCTTTGAAATTGGTATAGGTCGAATGCCCCAGATCATCGGTGCATTTGTAAAGCGTGTTGGCATGGGCCACACCACAACCCAACGCCAGCAAGGCGATAAAACAGTTTTTCATGGCCGGCCAATAGTCATATCAGAAGGCGAAGTGTAGGCCAATGAGGAGTAAAAAAAAAGGACGGGCAAACGCCCGTCCTTTTGTCCAATGCAGCAGTCTGTACTTACAGGCTGTAGTACATGTCAAATTCGACCGGGTGGGTCGTCATGCGGAAACGGGTGACTTCTTCCATCTTCAGTTCGATGTAAGCGTCAAGCATATCGTTGCTGAAGACGCCGCCGCGGGTGAGAAACTCGCGATCCTTGTCCAGATAGTCCAGTGCCTGATCAAGTGAAGAGCAGACGGTCGGGATCTTGGCATCCTCTTCCGGTGGCAGGTCGTAAAGGTTCTTGTCCGCCGGTTCGCCGGGATGAATCTTGTTCTGCACGCCGTCGAGACCGGCCATCATCATCGCCGTGAAGGCGAGATAGGGGTTGGCGGTGGGATCCGGGAAGCGTACTTCGATACGGCGCGCCTTGTCGCTATGCACGAAGGGAATGCGGATCGAGGCCGAACGATTGCGGGCCGAATAGGCCAGCTTGACCGGCGCTTCAAAACCGGGAACCAAGCGTTTGTAGGAATTGGTGCCGGGATTGGTGATCGCATTCAACGCGCGCGCATGCTTGATGATGCCGCCGATGTAATGCAGGGCGAATTCGCTCAAGCCGGCGTAGCCGTTGCCGGCGAACAGGTTCTTGCCATCCTTCCAGATCGACTGATGCACGTGCATGCCGGAACCATTGTCACCAACGATGGGCTTGGGCATGAACGTCGCCGACTTGCCATAGCTGTGGGCCACATTCTGCACCACATATTTCAGCACCTGAGTCCAGTCGGCGCGCCGCACCAGGGTATTGAACATGGTACCGATTTCGCACTGGCCGGCGGTGGCGACTTCGTGGTGGTGCACTTCCACTTCGACGCCGCACGCTTCCAGCGCAACGCACATGGCGGCGCGAATATCGTTCAGGCTGTCCACCGGAGGCACCGGGAAATAGCCGCCCTTGACGGTGGGGCGGTGGCCGGTATTACCGCCGTCAAATTTTTCGCCGGAAGACCAGGCCGCTTCTTCCGAGTTGATCTTGCAATAGGAGCCGGACATGTCGATCTTCCACTCCACCGAATCGAAGACGAAAAATTCAGGTTCCGGCCCGAAGTAGGCGGCGTCGCCAATGCCGGTGCTCTTCAGATAGGCTTCGCCGCGCTTGGCCAGCGAGCGCGGATCACGGTCGTAGCCCTTGCCGTCGGCCGGTTCCACCACATCACAGGTCAGCACCAGCGTGGTTTCGTCCATGAACGGGTCAATGTAGGCGGTGGCCGCGTCGGGCATCAGTTGCATGTCAGAGGCTTGAATCCCCTTCCAGCCGGCAATCGACGAGCCATCAAAGGCATGCCCGTCTTCGAATTTATGGAGACCGAAGGCCTTGATCGGCACGCCGACGTGCTGTTCCTTGCCACGGGTGTCGGTGAAACGGAAATCGACAAATTTGACTTCCTGTTCCTTGACGAGCTTGAGTACGTCTTGCGGGGTCATGAGATGCTCTCCTGGCAGTTGATACGGGATATGTTGCAGTTGGAAATACGATGCCACGCTATTTAGCAGGTTCTGTGCCACAGGCCGGCGGTTTGTTTGGAGTCAGTTGGCGGGCAGCAAGCAGAAGGAAAAGGGCTAAAGCAGTGCCCACCAACCCACCGATAACTGTTTTTAAATGGCCAACTGTTGCCAACTGTCGCCGATGGAACTCGTTCCGCGTCAAAACTGCTTGAGGCGACCCCGAATGGCAGACTGTGGGATGCGGTGCATTTTGCCACAATAAAAAGCCTGGATAAATCCCGAGACGCACAGAAATGGTGCAAAAATGCCCTATTTTGGTGCGATACGACAGTTCAAACTGACACTGCTGAACCACGGGTCATCGGGCAGGTGCTTGGCCAAGTGCTGTTCTATGCGGGCGACGTGCGCCACGTCCATGGCAATTTCGAACGGCAGAAAAACCTCTGCCTCCAGGCCGCCGCTCAGATAGTGAATCACCGTACGGTCAAAGTTTGGCACCTCTTCGCCGAGCAGGGAGCGCAAATGGTGAAGCAGAATGGCCCGCTCGGGAAGTTCGATCTTTCTTGTTTTCGGGTCGTGATCGTCCTCGTCGTCGACGTGGACCAGAACATCCAGCACTTCGGGGTGATTGCGCAACACTTTTGCCCGTGCTGTTTCTCCGATCATGTGGCCCTCGGACACACTGATGCGGGAGTCAACCAGAATGTGGGCGTCGACCAGCGCCTGATGCCCCATGCGGCGTGTGCGCAATTCATGCAGGCCCAGCACGCCGGCGCTATTCATGATGGTGGCGCGGATGCGTGCCACCTCTTCTTCCGAAAGTCCGGTATCGATCAGCTCGCGCAGTGCAGTCCAGGCAAACCCGATACCCGCCTTGATGATCATGGCGCCGACAATGACGGCTGCTGCCGCGTCGGCAAAATTGAAGCCGGCCAGTGCGCCGCCCACGCCAACAGCAACGACCAGCGACGACAAGGCATCGGCACGCGCGTGCCAGGCGTTGGCGACCAGCATCGGCGAGCGCAGCCGTTGTGCGATGCCCAGCATGTAACGGAACAGCCCTTCCTTGCCGGCGAGGGTGATCAGTGCCGCCCATATCGCAGCAACACCAACAGGTGGGGCGGCGCCCAGGTTTTGCAGGCGGCCAGTGGCGGCCATCAAAATGCCGGCCCCGGTTGCCGCCAGCAGCAAACCCAGCACCAGTGACGCAGCCGTTTCAAAGCGCCCGTGGCCATAGGGATGTTCGTCGTCCGGGTCTTCCGCGCCCTTGTGATTGGCGTAAAGCACGAAGCCATCGGAAACGATATCCGACAAGGTATGCATGGCATCTGCGATCAGACTCTGCGAATGCGCGACGATGCCAACGCTGACCTGCATCACGGTCAGTACCACGTTGACCGCGATGCTGACCCAGGTGATGCGCTGGCCCTGGCGGAAGCGATCGTTTCCGGCCGATTTGGCAGGGGGTGGGGAATTTTCGTGCATCGCAAGTGTCTGCCTTATACTTTCACCCTTGAATTCTAATTGACCCGCCATGGCCCGACTCACTGAAATTCTCAATCTGGCGCAGCAACGTGCCCAACAGATGAAGCTGCCTTACGAAGGGGCGTTGACCCCCAAAGAAGCGGCGGAACTGCTGCAACTGACGCCCAATGCCAAACTGGTGGACGTGCGCACGCGCGCCGAACTCGACTGGGTTGGCCGCATTGCGGAAGCCACTGAAATCGAGTGGCTGGCTTATCCCGGCAATACGCCCAATGCCCAGTTTGTGCAGCAGCTCAAGCAGTCGGTCAGCAGCGAAGCCATGCTGCTGTTCATCTGCCGTTCCGGCGCGCGCTCCAGTGCTGCCGCCAAAGCGGCCACCGACGCGGGGTTTGCTGACTGCTATAACGTGCTTGAAGGATTCGAGGGCGACAAGGATGCCAATGGCCACCGTGGCACGATCAACGGCTGGCGCTACAACGGCCTGCCCTGGTCGCAGGGCTGAAATCCCCGCACCACCACCACGGGAGTCCAGCGAGATGCAAATCGCCCCCATCAGTTTTGATCGTTTCAACGCGCTCGCCGACAAGGACGCCCGCGAGCGCATTCTTGCGGCCCGGGCCAAACTCGGCAGCAAGGTTGTGCTGCTCTGTCACCATTACCAGCGCGCCGATGTTTACGAACATGCCGACATCACTGGCGACTCGCTCAAGCTCTCACGTCTGGCGGGCGAGACCGATGCCGAATACATCGTCTTTTGCGGCGTGCATTTCATGGCGGAAGTGGCCGACATCATGTCCAAGCCGAATCAGATCTCGATCCTGCCCGACCTCGCCGCCGGCTGTTCCATGGCCGACATGGCCAGCCTCGCCAAAGTTGAACGAAGCTGGCGCGAACTCGCCGAGGTGCTCGATCCCGACCAACACGTCACGCCCGTCACCTACATCAACTCGGCGGCCGACTTGAAGGCATTCTGCGGTGAGCATGGTGGCATTGTTTGCACCTCTTCCAACGCGCCGAAAATACTGGAGTGGTCATTCGCGCAGCGTGAAAAAGTGCTGTTCTTCCCCGACCAGCATCTGGGGCGCTGGAGCGGTTACAAGATGGGCTTGCCGATGGACGAGATGCTGGTGTGGGATCCCGATCTCGAAATGGGTGGCCTGACGCCAGAGCAGATCCGCAAGGCCAAAATCCTGTTGTGGAAGGGACACTGCTCGGTGCATCAGATGTTCCAGCCGGCGCACATCCTCAAATTCCGCAATCAGTACCCCGCTGGCCTCGTCATCTCGCATCCCGAATGCGCCTTCGAAGTGTGCCGTCAGTCGGACTACGTTGGCAGCACCGAGACCATCTTGCGCACCGTCAAGGATGCGCCGCCCAATACACGCTGGCTGGTGGGTACCGAGTTGAACCTGGTCGAGCGTCTCGCGCGCGAGGTCAAGCACGAAGGCAAAGTCGTCCAGTTCATGGCCACCACGGTGTGCATGTGTTCGACCATGCAGCGCATCGATCCCCAGCATTTGGCGTGGACGCTGGAGAATCTGGCCGAAGGCAAAGTCGTCAACCAGATCAAGGTCCCCGAACACGAAGCGCGACTTGCCAAGATCGCGCTGGATCGCATGCTCGAGGTTTCCTGAGGTTTCCTGAAGTCTCAGCAAGTCAGGCGTTCCAGTCTTGCCAGCCAGACCAGCGCCGCTTCGCGTGTTTCCCCGCACATTTCGACCGACGCCTGCAACCCGCCGCAACAGGCGGGTCGTGCCGGATCGTTGAAAATCGCGCAGCGAAAATCATCCATCAGTTGCACGCATCGCATCCCGGCTGGCTTGCCATTGGGCATGCCAGGGATGGGCGAACTGATTGAAGGCGCGATACAACAAGCGCCACAACCCACACGGCATTGCATCCTCATTTGAAAATATCCGCGGGAAGATCAATATCGCGCAGTGCGCCAGTGTCTGCGCAGGGCAGCAGCGTGATCGATGTACCGGCAATGATTTGGCGAGCGCCGTCATCACCATCAAGACCACGCAATGCCGGGCCGAATGACCGTGCAAAGCCAACCGGATGGCCACGCTGTCCATTGACAAGTGGTGCGGCGGCAGATGCACCATTCGCCAAAGCACGGGCAACCGCAGCCACTGTGTCCGGTTGCAAAAAAGGCATGTCGGCCAGCGCCACGATCCAGCCCTGCGCATCGGAGGTTGCTGTCACGGCTGCAGACAGACTGGCGCCCATGCCGCGCTCGGCCGCGACCGATGTCAGCACCGTGATGTCGTTGTGACGCAACAGCTCCACCAATTTCTTTTGTTCTGGGCGCATCATTGCGAAGGTTTGTGCGTTTTCGCCAAGCGCCATTTTCAATCCATCGCGCAACGCCCTGGCCGATGCAAGGGCTACAGGCGTTCCGTCTGGCAGCAGGGTAAGCAATTTATCGGCGCCGAAGCGGCGCGAGTAGCCGGCGGCCAGCAGTATGCCGACGAGTTTAGTGGCCACTGTTGGTGCGAAGGGGGAGGGCAACCCCGTTCTTCACCGCGGTAATTTCGGCCAGCACCGACACCGCGATTTCTGCCGGCAGCCGGCTGCCTATGTTCAGACCGACCGGGCCGTGCAAACGCGCGATTTGTGCCTCGCTCAAATCGAACAGCGCCAGCCGCTCGCGGCGCTTGACCTGACTGCGGCTGGAGCCGAGCGCGCCGACATAAAAGGCGTCGGACTTCAGCGCCTCCAGCAGCAGCATGTCATCCAGCTTGGGATCGTGCGACAGCGCCACCACGGCCGAGTGCGGATCGGGTTTCCACGCCAGCAGCGCGTCGTCAGGCATTTCGCGCAGCAGCGGAATATCTGCCAGCGGCCACGCATCGGCGGTTTCTTCACGCGGGTCGCAAATCGTGATCGCGTAATCCAGTGCGCGCGCCATCTCGGCCAGATAGCGGCCGATCTGGCCGGCGCCGACGATGAACAGCCGCCAGCGCGGACCGTACACAGTGGTGACGCGTTCACCGTCGAACACCAGTCCTGCGCCGCGCTGCGCATCCTCCAGTGCAACGTGGCCGGTTTTCATGTCGACGCTGCGGCCGACAAGGCGGCCGGCATCCAGTGCATCGCGCAATTGTTTCATCACCAGCGCGTCGGGTCGCGATTCAATCAGTATCGTCAGTTGTCCACCGCAGGGCAGGCCAAAGCGCGCCGCCTCGTCGGCATCGACACCGTATTCGAGCAGGTAGGGAAGGTCCGCTTCCAGCCGGCCTGCG
>JAYUFR010000184.1:0-4534 GCA_043738625.1 Sterolibacteriaceae bacterium | reverse complement strand
ACCTTTCTCTCTCCGACGAGCGCGACTATGTCGTTGCCTTCGTGGTTGCCGAATGCCTATGAACACAATATCCCTCGGTCCCTTGATGATCGATATCGCCGGCACCGCGCTGAGCGATCTCGATCGTGACCGCCTGACGCATCCCCTCGTTGGCGGCGTCATCCTGTTTACGCGCAATTACCAAAATCCGCAGCAGCTCGCTGCCTTGTGTGCGCAGATTCATGCCCTGCGCCAGCCGTGCCTGCCGATTGCGGTCGATCACGAAGGCGGCCGGGTGCAACGCTTTCGCGAAGGCTTCACGCAACTGCCGCCGATGCGCACGCTGGGTCAGTGGTGGGATAAGGAACCGCAAGCTGCATGGCAAGCCGCGCAGGGCATCGGCTATGTTCTGGCCGCCGAACTGCGTGCCCGCGGCGTCGATTTTTCGTTTACGCCGGTGCTCGATCTGGATTGGGGCCGCAGCGGCGTAATCGGCAACCGTGCCTTCCATCGCGATCCGAAAGCGATCGTCGAACTGGCTACAGCACTGATTGACGGTCTGCGCGATGCGGGCATGGGCGCGTGTGGCAAGCACTTTCCCGGTCACGGCTGGGTCGAGGCCGACTCCCATGTGGCGATTCCGGTCGACGCACGCGAACTTGCGCAAATTGCCACCGACATGGAACCTTACGCCGGACTGATGCTGGATGCCGTGATGCCGGCACACGTCATCTACCCCAAGGTCGATCCCCGCCCAGCCGGCTTCTCACCGCTGTGGATCGCCAAATTGCGCGAACAATTCGGTTTCGACGGCGTCATCTTCAGTGATGATCTGTCGATGGAAGGCGCGGCGGTTGCGGGTGGTATTGTCGAGCGCGCCAACGCCGCCTGGAGCGCCGGTTGCGACATGCTGCTGGTGTGCAACGCGCCCGATTCGGTAGCGACGTTGCTCGACGGCTGGCAGCCCACCCTCGACCCTGTTCGTGCCGCGCGTGCGCAACGCCTGCTACCCACCAGTCGCGCCTTGTCGTGGGACGAACTGGCACGCGACAACCGCTACCGCGCCGCAGTCGCGGTCATCGAACGCATGCGCGACGCCGCAGCGGATTGAGCCGCGCCGCGGCTGCTGGCGCATCTTCGCCGGCAGCCGCGACTATCGATTAGCGCTTGGCAATGCGAAAGCCGATGCGCGGGAAATGCACATGCACTTTCCCGGCACGGGCATCTTCCCGCGCAATCACGAACTCACGCCGCGTCGCGGTAACCAGCGTGCCCGCTGTCGGGTCCACACCATAGTCGGTCGCCGCCACTTCGACCGCGTCGCCGGGTGCCAGACCATCCGTGCTCGCGGCAGCAAAGGGTTCGGCGCGGGCGGGCGTCGCGGCCCTGGCCACCGCGATGGCTTCCGCGCTGGTCATCGCGACCGGATTGCCGTGGCCGATGGCAGCCACATTCTTCAGCCACGCCGGCACCTGTGCTCGTCCGGCCAGCAAACCGTCGAGCAGCCCTGCGCCTTGAATGAACCAGAGGCAGTGATATACCGAGAAATCAAGGACTGACGGCGTGGCGCCGCCAAGAAACGGCGCGCCGGAGGCGGCCAGTTCGGCATCGACCCAGTCGACGGTGCCCATCACGGTCGGCAATGCGTCTGCCGCAGAGATGAATACCTGGGCGCTGCCGCCGGCGAGAAAAGGCTGGCGATCGGCAAACAGCGCTTCGGCCCCTTTGGGATCGGGGAAGATCCTGGCCAGTCCCTCCGGTTGCATGCTGTACGACACTGCCGCCGAAAACAGCGTGGTGTCCGCCCAGCGCGAAGCCATCTGCACGCGTGCGCTCTGGTTGGCCGGAAACAGCGATGGGGCAGGCGACATCCGATCGACCACTTCGCTGATCAAGGCAGTGTCGCAGTAAATGTCGCAGCCCAACTGCATCACCGGCGTGCGCCGATACGCGCCGGTCAGCGCCAGCAGGTCGGGCTTGGGCATGACGACGGGAATGATCACCGAACGCCACGACAATCGCTTGCTGCCGAGGACCAGGCGCACCTTCTCTGAAAACAGGGACTCGGGATAGTGATGGAGAATGATTTCGGACATGATTTTTCACGGGTCGTTTTGGGGAACGCGCAGTTTGCGGCGTCGGCGCAAATTCCTCAAGCGGCAATGCAGCATTCGGCGCCGGCCCCAGTGCGCCAAACGTGAACAAAAAAAGTGGCCCGCAGGCCGCTTTCATTGAAGCCGCAGCCGGCTTACTTCACCCGGTTGCGATATTCGCCGGTGCGGGTATCGATTTCGATCTTGTCGCCAATTTCAACGAACAGCGGCACCGGCAACTGGAAGCCGGTGTTGATCTTGGCCGGCTTCATCACCTTGCCTGAAGTGTCGCCCTTCACTGCGGGTTCGGTGTAAATGACTTCACGCACCACCGCGTTGGGCAACTCGACCGAGATCGCCTTGCCGTCGTAGAACACCACTTCACACGCCAGGCCGTCGTCGATGTAATTGAGCGCGTCGCCCATGTTGTCGCCTTCAACCTCGTACTGGTTGTAGTCGGTATCCATGAATACATACAGCGGATCGGCAAAGTAGGAATAGGTCACTTCCTTGCGTTCCAGCTGCACCAGCTCGAACTTGTCGTCGGCCTTGTAAATGGCCTCGCTCGGGCTGCCGGTGAGCAGGTTCTTCATCTTCATCTTGACCACGGCAGAACTGCGGCCGGACTTGTTGTATTCGGCCTTCTGCACGACCAGCGGATCGTTGCCGACCATGATCACATTGCCGGAGCGGAGTTCCTGAGCGATTTTCATGAGCAATACCCTGCGAAGGGGAAAAATAACCCGAGATTCTACCGAACTTTGACCTGCCAAGCCAAGGGCTTGCTCGAATATCTTGCGGTTCGGGCCGGCTATCCGGCCCCGGCCTGCAGCGGATGTCGATGCAACAATTCGGTTTGACTTGCACTATGCAAATGCCACGGCTATATTTTGTATTCGTATTGATTTTAAACAAGAGGAGGCAGCATGAATCGCAAGATCAAGAAGTACGGCTGGATCCCCGATCTGCCCGACCAGCGCGATCATCGCTATGCAGCGCCGCAACCGGTGCTGGCCAAGCTGCCCAAAAAGGTTGACCTGCGTTCCAGGTGCCCACCTGTTTTCAACCAGGGCCAGCTGGGCAGTTGCACCGCCAATGCCATTGCCGCCGCGCACCAGTTCGACCAGATCAAGCAGAACAAGCCCAGGGTCTTCACCCCGTCGCGGCTGTTCATCTACTACAACGAGCGCGAGGTCGAAGGCACTGTCAACGAAGACGCCGGCGCAATGATCCGCGACGGCATCAAGAGCCTGGTCAAGCAGGGCGCCGCGCCCGAAACGGCATGGCCCTACGTCATCGCCAAATTCGCCACGCGTCCGCCGCAGAAATGCTATGACGCGGCGCTGGTCAATCAGGCCCTGAGCTACCAGCGCTTGACGCCAGTACTCTTGCAACTCAAAGGCTGCCTCGCCGCCGGCTATCCGTTCGTGTTCGGCTTCTCGGTGTATGAAAGCTTCGAGTCGCAAGCCGTCGCCAAAACCGGCGCCGTCCCCATGCCCGACGGCAATGCCGAAAAACAACTCGGCGGTCACGCCGTGCTCGCCGTCGGCTATGACGATGTCAAACAGCGCTTCATCGTCAGGAATTCCTGGGGAACAAGCTGGGGCATCAAAGGCTATTGCACTTTCCCCTATGCCTATCTGCTGGACGCGAGTCTGTGCGAGGACTTCTGGACGGTGCGATTGGTGGAGTAAGGTCTGAATTCACCGAACTGCGCGGCTTTTTGCGTAGCTGCGGTGGGATGTCGGGTTGGGGCTCCAGCCCTTTGTAGCGGAATGCCCCGGCTGTGCAAGCTCACGTCTTTCCGGCAAGGCGCGCGGCCCGATCCCGAAACGCCTGCACGCGCTCGGGAGGGATGGTCAGCGGTCTTTGGTACGACACATCGTGGCGGTCGCGCGACGGCTGTGGACCGCTGCGCAGGATTGCGCGCAGCGCATCGTCCTGATTCTGCACCACGGTCATCTTGCTTTGGTCGAGGGACTCCGGAACCTCCTTGAGCGGCGCCCAGTCGCGGATGCACAGCCGCGCCGCGATGGCCCAGCGCCCGTTGCGCTTTTCCATCCGGTCGATATAGCGCCCGCTGGAGTTGGCTGTCGGCGCCCCGGTGCGGTTCATCGCCAGGAACATGTAGTAGGTCTCGGTATGCGCGACATCACCATCAAGCTCGCAGGTATGGTTCAGCACGCAATGTTGGTGCGACAGGTGTGTCGCCGAGTGCATCGCGATGGCCCAGTCGGCGAACTCCTCCGGCGAGCCGATGAACACCCCATGGTCATCGATGGCGTCGGGGTGATACACGGAAAGCAACAACTCCCGGTCGAGGCGGTCGACGCCACGCGAGTAAGTCGCCAGCAGATCCTGAATCGCCTGCCGATCACGCAATTCCTCGACGATCTTCTCCAGATTTTCGTTGCTCATATCCTTCTCCTCTCGTTGTCGCGCCTTGTCGGAGGGCGCAGTTG
>JAYUFR010000183.1:0-13351 GCA_043738625.1 Sterolibacteriaceae bacterium | reverse complement strand
AGAACTGCGCAAGGCTGCTGCGTTTGCCACTCGGCATGCAGTTCCGGCACCGTGATTCCGTAATCTAGTGGGGCGTCCAACGGATAATCAAAAGCGGCGGCAGCCAGCCAACGATTGCGTTCGACTGCATGGGCACTCAGCGGAATGGTGAACGTCGCGTCATAGCAATATGCCGCCAATCCTTCGCGTGCAACTTCGCGTGAATAACCGCAGCGTCGCCCACCTTTGGCCATGTGTACCTGCGCCGTGACCAACCCGCTTTTGATCAGGCCCTGGGTGTCGAGCACGACATCGTAGGCCTGCGCGCACAAATCACGCCGGAAAGCCCGTATTTCGTGCCAGGTGGACAAGCCAAGCAACGCCTTGCGCCAGCGCCGCAGGGCGACCGGAATGACTTTGCGGATAGCGGGATGCAGACGCGGAATGTCGGCAAAAGCTTCCTCCACCACCCAATCTATGGTCGCATCGGGCATGTGGGCCTTCAGGTCGGTGACGACCGGAAGGTTATGGACAACATCGCCGAGCGAGGAGGTTTTGACGAGGAGGATGCGCATCAAGCCGGTAGAATCACGGGGTTCCGGATTATAGAACCAGCCATGCACCAGGGAGCCTCTGATTAGTCCGCCTCTTTCCGCTGTCCTCATCACCCTCAACGCCGCTGCGCAACTTGAGCAATGCCTGGGGAGCGTTTCCTTTTGTGACGAGATCATCGTTGTTGATTCCGGCAGCACGGACGGCACCGTTGAACTCGCGCAGCACCATGGCGCGCGCGTCATTCAATCGGCGTGGCGGGGCTTCGGACCGCAAAAGCAGTTTGCCGTTGAACAAGCGGCGCATGACTGGGTTCTCTGCATTGATGCCGATGAGCGCGTAAGTGAGCGCTTGCGGGAGGCCATCATGGCTGAACTCGCGGCGCCGCGTTTCATGGCTTGGCGATTCCCCCGCTGCAACCGTTTCATGGGCCGCGACCTGCGTCATGGTGAAGGCTACCCCGACTGGAGTTTGCGCCTGTTTCATCGCGCCCATGCGCGCTGGTCGAACGACGTGGTGCACGAAAAAGTGGTGACGGACACGCCGGTCGGCGACCTGACGGGCGACCTGTTGCACGACTCCGCCGAATCCATGGATGCGTATTTCGCCAAGCAAAATCGCTACACCACCCTGGCCGCCGCAGAGGCTGTTGCGCGCGGCGAAAGCGCCGGCGTTGCCAAGCTGCTGCTGTCGCCGCTGATCCGCTTCATCAAATTCTATTTTCTGCGGCTGGGCTTTCTTGATGGCCTGCCGGGGCTGCTGCACATCCTCATCGGCTGCGCGAACAGCTTCGCCAAGTATGCGAAAATATTGGCTTTTCGGGCGGGCAAACAGTGAAATTTCTTGTGACCGGCGCAGCCGGATTCATCGGCATGCACGTCTCTGAGCTGTTGCTCGATCGTGGCGACGAGGTCGTCGGGCTGGACAACCTCAATGATTACTACGCTGTCTCGCTCAAGGAAGCCCGCCTTGCGCGATTGACAGCAAATTCTTCATTTCGCTTCGTCAAGCTCGACGTGGCCGACCGGCCCGGCATGGCCGACTTGTTTGCGCGGGAAAAACCGCAGCGCGTGATCCATCTCGCAGCCCAGGCCGGCGTGCGTTATTCGCTCGATAACCCGCATGCCTATGTGGACAGCAACATCGTCGGTTTCGTCAATATCCTCGAAGGCTGCCGTCAGGCGCGTGTCGAACATCTGGTCTATGCCAGCAGTTCCAGCGTCTATGGCGGCAATACCAAGATGCCGTTTTCCGAACGGGATGCGGTGGACCACCCGGTCAGCCTTTACGCCGCCACTAAAAAAGCCAACGAGTTGATGGCCCACACCTACAGTCACCTCTTTGGCTTGCCGACCACGGGTCTGCGCTTCTTCACCGTGTATGGCCCCTGGGGCCGGCCGGACATGGCGCTGTTTCTGTTCGTCAAGGCGATACTTGAAGATAAGCCGATTGACGTTTTCAATCACGGCAACATGCGGCGCGACTTCACCTACATCGACGACATCGCCGAAGGCGTGGTGCGCACCTGCGATCGGCTGCCACAGGCAAATCCGGCGTTCGACAAGGACCATCCCGATCCGGCCACCAGTTGGGCGCCATATCGTGTGTTCAATATCGGCAATCATCAGTCGGTGGAACTCATGACCTACATCGAAACGCTCGAACGCGCTTTGGGCAAGACCGCACAAAAAAACTTTCTGCCCTTGCAGGATGGTGACGTGCCGGCCACCTATGCCGACACGGAGGCGCTGCAAGCAGCCACGGGCTTTGCACCGGCGACCAGCGTGGAAACGGGCATCGGCAGGTTTGTGAAGTGGTATCGCAGCTATTACGGGATCTGAGTGAAATGAGCGCTTGCAACACAAACCCCGAAGAAGAAGTTAAACGCATGATCGTCGCAACCCTGCGCGCCGCAAGCATGCGCCTGGGGCGGCGCAAGGTCGTGCTGTTCGGTTCCCGCGCCGGAGACAAGGCCCGTCCGAGGTTGGATTTCGACATCGGTGTCATCGGCGGTGACCCGTTACCCGTGGTGGATTTCTACGCTATTGGAGATATGCTTGATGAATTGCCGACGCTGTACCGCATCGATTGGGTGGATTTCGCCAGGACGACAGATCGATTTCGCGAGCGCGCATTAAAAAACGTGGAGGTGCTCTATGAGTGATCGCTGGATTGTCGACGACTTCGCTTCAGCGCTCGACCACACCTGTGATGCGCGCAATGCTCTCAAGGTTTACGAGCGTCTGGCCGCGTATCGCCCATCGCTGCGGCAACTTCTCGAACGACTGAAAACTGCATGAAACTCACTGAATCTTCCATCATTGCTGTTGTCGGCCTTGGCTATGTCGGGCTGCCGCTGGCAGTCGAGTTTGGCAAGAAATTCAAGACCATCGGCTACGATCTTTCGGCCGCAAAAGTTGATGCTTATGGCAAACATGTCGACCCCACCGGCGAAGTGTCAGGCGCAGAGCTCAAGGCTGCTGCCAAGCTGGTTTGCACCACCGACGCAAGCCTGCTCAAGGAAGCCGATTTTCTGGTGGTCGCAGTGCCGACGCCGGTGGATGCGGCGCACCAGCCCGATTTCTCGCCGCTCATCGGCGCCTCCAACGCGGTGGGCCGGCACATGAAACACGGCGCTGTGGTGATTTACGAATCCACCGTGTATCCGGGTGCGACCGAAGAAATCTGCATCCCCGTACTGGAACAACATTCAGGCATGAAGTGGATGAAGGATTTCCATGTCGGCTACTCGCCGGAACGCATCAACCCCGGCGACAAGGAACACACGCTGACACGCATCATCAAAGTCGTCTCCGGCGACGATGCAGCCACCCTCGACAAGGTGGCTGCGCTCTACGAGGCGGTTGTCAGCGCCGGCGTGCACCGCGCATCCAGCATCAAGGTCGCCGAAGCGGCCAAGGTAATTGAGAACACCCAGCGCGATCTCAACATCGCCCTGATGAACGAACTGGCCATCATTTTCGACAAGCTGAATATCGACACCGGCGAAGTGCTGGCCGCCGCCGGCACCAAATGGAATTTCCTGAAATTCAAACCGGGCCTGGTGGGCGGACACTGCATCGGCGTCGATCCTTATTACCTGACGCACAAGGCCGAGATGCTGGGTTACCACCCGCAGGTGATCCTTGCCGGGCGGCGCATCAACGACGGCATGGGCAAGTTCATCGCCGAGAACACCGTCAAGCTCATGGCACGGCAGGGCAGTTCAATCAAGGGCGCCAAGGTCAATGTGCTGGGACTCAGTTTCAAGGAAGACTGTGCCGACTTGAGAAACTCCAAAGTGCCGGACATCATCCGCGAACTGGAGAGCTACGGCATCGACGTTCATGTGCATGATCCCGCTGTCAGCGTGAGTGAGGCCAAACACGAATACGATCTCGATCTCCTGGCCTGGGAGCAGCTGCCGGTGGCGGATGCGGTGGTGCTGGCCGTCGCCCACCGCGAGTTCGCCGCTACCACGCCGGCACAACTGGTTGCCAAGCTTAAGCCCGGTGGCTGCGTGATCGACGTCAAGTCGATCTGTGCACAGGACGAATTCGAGCGGCTCGGCATCAAGGTCTGGCGACTCTGATGCCTGCCCTCAAGACAGCGTTGATCACCGGTGTGACCGGGCAAGACGGGGCATACCTTGCCGAGTTCCTGCTGAAGAAAGATTACATCGTCCACGGCATCAAGCGCCGCAGTTCTCTTTTCAACACCGACCGGATCGACCATCTTTATCAGGATCCCCACATCGAGAATCGCCACTTCATTCTGCATCATGGCGATCTGACCGACTCATCAAGCCTGATTCGCATCATTCAGCAAGTGCGGCCTGACGAGATATACAACCTCGCGGCCCAGAGTCATGTTGCCGTCAGTTTTGAACAGCCCGAATACACCGCCAATTCGGACGCCCTTGGCGCACTGCGAATTCTCGAAGCGATCCGCATCCTCGGCCTTGAAAAAAAGACCCGCTTTTATCAGGCGTCGACATCCGAGCTCTACGGACTGGTTCAGGAGACGCCGCAAAAAGAGACCACGCCCTTCTACCCGCGCAGCCCCTATGCAGTCGCCAAACTCTACGCCTACTGGATCACGGTCAACTACCGCGAGGCCTATGGCATCTATGCCTGCAACGGCATTTTGTTCAATCACGAAAGCCCAACCCGCGGCGAGACTTTCGTGACGCGCAAGATCACCCGGGCGCTGGCGCGAATCAAACTCGGACTGCAGGATTGCGTGTATCTCGGCAATCTCAACGCCCGGCGCGACTGGGGTCATGCCCGCGATTACATTGAGGCGCAATGGTTGATGCTGCAGCAGCAACAACCCGAAGACTTTGTCATTGCCAGTGGCGTGCAGTTCAGCGTGCGCCAGTTCATCGAAGCCGCCGCCACAGAAATCGGCATCGTCATTCGCTGGCAAGGGGACGGTTTGCAAGAGAAAGGTTATGACGGAGAGGGTCGCTGCATCGTCGCCGTTGATCCACGTTATTTCCGTCCCACCGAAGTGGAAGCCCTGCTCGGTGATGCAACCAAGGCAAGAGAGAAACTCGGCTGGCGGCCACGCATTTCCTTCGACGAACTGGTGAAGGAAATGATGCGCGAAGATCTCAAGGCGGCGGAGCGCGACGAACTCATCAAGCGCCACGGCTACACCGCCTTTGATGGCCACGAATGAGCATGAAAAAAGACGCGAAAATTTATGTCGCGGGGCATCTTGGCCTCGCCGGATCGGCCATTGTTCGCAAGCTCAGTGAGAAGGGTTACAACAACCTTCTCACCCGTACCCATGCCGAGCTTGATCTTGTCGATCAAGCAGCAACCCATGCTTTTTTCGAACGCGAAAAGCCGGACTATGTGTTTCTCGCCGCCGCCAGGGTTGGCGGAATTCTCGCCAACAACACCTATCCGGCCGAGTTCATCCAGCAAAATCTGGCGATCCAGACCAACGTGATTCACGAGTCCTATCGAGTCGGAGTGACGCGCCTGCTGTTCCTCGGCTCTTCGTGCATCTATCCGCGCGATTGTCCGCAACCGATCAAGGAAGAGTACTTGCTCACGGGTCCGCTGGAGCCAACAAATCAGCCTTATGCGCTGGCCAAAATCGCCGGCATCGAAATGTGCTGGAGTTATAACCGGCAATACGGCACGAAATTCCTCGCCGCAATGCCGACCAATCTTTATGGGCCGGGCGACAATTACGACCTTGCCGATTCCCATGTGTTGCCCGCACTGATTCGCAAGATGCATGAAGCGAAACAGCGGGGTGACGCGGAAGTGGTGGTGTGGGGTTCGGGTGCCCCTAAACGGGAATTCCTCTATTCGGATGACTTAGGCGAGGCCAGTGTGTATTTGATGGAATTGCCGAAAGACCGCTTCGATACGCTGACTACAGTGGGTCAGACGCCATTGATCAATATCGGTTCTGGTGAAGACCACAGCATTCGCGAGTTGGCAAAGCAGGTGGCGGAAGTTGTGGGCTTCGAGGGCCAGTTCCGCTTTGACACAGCCAAGCCGGATGGTACGCCACGCAAATTGCTTGATGTTTCGCGAATGGAACGCATGGGATGGACGTCAAAGTACAGCCTGATGCATGGGATAGCGTGCGCGTACCAGGATTTTCGGAACCGCTACCCCACTGAGCGAGCAACATGAACGCAGCGTTCTTGCCGCCAAGCTTCGTGTTCGCGAGTACCCGATTGACGTCAAGGCAACATGTGTATCAAGCAAGTTTCCTCATCTTCGAATCAATATTCGGTATTTGTAGATGATGGATGCAGCTTGTGCAATTTCGGCCATCAACTGCAATGCCAGTGGGTTTGCCTGCCTGGATTGCTGTAGTTGCTATTCGGCGAATTCAGATTCCAGAAGTTCGTGATGGCGAGTCCAGGCATCCGATCAAAAGGCAGTGCCATGGCTCGTGACACAGTGATGGTTGCAGCCGCGTCCATCGTTGTTGCCTTGGCGGTTATTTTTCGGGAAAGGGTCATTGCCTCACGATTTGGCATCGGAGATGTAACCGACGCTTTTGCACTGGCCAGTGCCATCGTCATTTTTCTCGCAACCGTTTTTGGTGGTTCTTTGGCTTTGTCGTTGATTCCTGCATTGATACGGGTCGAAATCGATTCAGGCCAGGTCGCTGCAGAAGATTTGTGTCGTGCTGTCCTGGCGCGCCTGTTGCTCGGCATGGTGATTGTTGCCACAGTCATGTATGTCTTCTTGGAACCGATAATTTCGGTCTTTGGCAACAGCTTCTCAGCGGAGAAGCAGCGATTAACCCGCACTTTGCTTGTAGTGATGCTTCCGCTGTTGCCTCTGAGTGGATGGGCAGCCTATGCAGCGGCGCTGCTGAACGCACGTCGCCGGTTTTTATTCTCGACCATGGCCCCGGCCGTAATTCCGATAGCCGTGGTCTTTGCTCTCCAAGTCACATCAACCCCGTATGCACTCGCGAGCGGCTTGTTGTTGGGCTACTTGCTTCAGTGTCTGATGCTCGCTTTAGTATTGAAACAGGAAGCAAGCTGGCTGATTCCGAAATGGAAGACGCAGCGAAGTGATCTGAGCCCAGTTTGGCGACAATACCTTCCGGTAACGATTGGTGCGGCATTCATGGGCAGCACTGTGGTGACGGATCAGGTGATGGCTGGCTGGCTGGCCCCGGGTAGCGTTGCGACCCTGGCTTTTGCCAGTGTTCTCGTGAATTATCTGAACGCTTTTGGCGGGCGTGCCCTCGGCGCCCCCGCGCTGTCACATTTTTCGAAGTTAACCGCACGGAAGCAGTGGGCCGAAGCCAGTCGTTTGATGAGGCAGGCTTTGCTTATCATAGGTGGAATCGCGTTTGGACTGACAGTGGTTATCTGGAGTTTCTCCGACTGGTTCGTCGCACAACTGTTTGAACGAGGCGCCTTTACCAGTCTCGACACCGCGCGTGTGGCGGAAGTACAAAAATATTTTGCGCTGCAATTGATATTTCAGTTTGTCGGCGTGCTGCTGGTGAGAATGCTCTCGGCGTTGGAGAAAAATCGAGTGATTCTGGCCGTGGCCACGTTCAATTTTTTTGCCAATATTTTTCTGAACTATGTTTTGATGAAATTCCTTGGAGTGGCGGGTATCGCCCTTTCGACCTCAATTGTCCTGTGTGTTTCCGCACTGCTATGCGGAGCTGCCGTTTGGAGATCCTTGAATGCCTCAACCCATGGAAAGCGTCGCCTGTAACCTTTGTGGTTCTGTTGACCTTCGACCCGCGTATTCCCAACCCGACGAGCTTTTTCATCCGAAGGAATGGTTTACCGTCGTCGAGTGCAAGTCGTGCGGGCTTGGATTCGTGAACCCTCGGCCGACCCGCGAAGGAATGAATCGCTATTATCCAAGCGAGTTTTACCAGACCTTTGTCGAGACCGACCACTCGCAACGTTACGCAGAGGAAGCCGCTTATCTCGCCGACATCGTTGGATCCCCGCGAGCCCTTCTCGATGTCGGGTGTGCGAACGGCGATTTTCCGCGATATATGCGTGACAAGGGATGGCTCGTGGAAGGCGTCGAAACTGGCACCAGCGCACGCGGGATCGATGATTTTCCGGTCTACCGCTGCGAGTTGCCGCAGCTTGAATCAGGCGAAAAGCGTTACGATGCCATCACCGCCTGGGCAGTCTTCGAACACGTTCATGATCCAATGGCCTATTTCAAGAAAGTCGGGCAGCTTCTAAAAACCGGAGGGCGATTCGTATTTCTCGTGACAGATTTTCCAAGCCTTCCGTCCCGGTATCTTTTTCGCGAAGATCTACCCCGCCATTTATATTTTTTTACTGAAGATACTGTGAGAGGGTACATGGAGAGTGCCGGACTTCATCTGGTGAAGGTGGACCGGCATAACCGCATATTCAGTATGCGGCCGGTCAATTGGTTGCGGTACTATTTTTACAGGAAGTGCTTGGGGCGGGACTTGAATTGGCACGATTTACCGGAAGCACCGAGGGACTACTTCAATCGCGTGGGCAATAGTGGACTACCAACCAAGATCGCTTATGTTGCAACACACCCATTTGCGTTGCTGGACCGTTTGCTCCTGCCGTTTTTCGAATTGTTGGCCCCGCGATCACTGACTGGCGGTATCGTTACTTATGTCGCAACCAAGCAAAGCGGTTGACAAAGCAGGTGAGCATCACTGGGAGAGCACGTGGCAGGCCAGCACCTTGCCAAGGCTCGTCGTCCCCAATGACACCAGTCTTCGCAACCATGTGCGCCGTTGTCTCCACACTTTTCTGTCGGGGGTTCTGGAAGGTCGCCGTGGACTAAGTGTGATCGAGGTTGGCTGCGCCAATTCGGTGTGGTTGCCATACTTCGCTCAACAACACGGGTGCCTCGTAACTGGGCTTGATTACAGCGATGTGGGTTGCACTTCAGCCCGGAAAATTTTGGCCCTGGCGGATGTCGCCGGCGAAATTTTTCTTGCCGATCTTTGGGAGCCTCCGACGGAACTATCGGGTTCTTTCGATTTGGTATTCACTTATGGGCTGGTCGAACACTTCGATCCGACGGCGAGCGTCCTGACGGCGCTCTCGAACCTGCTGCGGCCAGGAGGAACAATGGTTACCATCGTGCCGAATATGTCCGGGTGGGCGGGGACAGCGCAGAAATTTCTGAATCGACCGGTGTTCGACATCCACGTACCGATGGACGTCGCCATTCTTGAAGCCGCCCACAAACGTGCCGGCTTGACGGTCAGCCAGGCCGGCTATCTGTGCGCGATAAATTTTGGCCTTGTCAATCTGGACGGAACCATCGACGGAATATTGATGCGTGCTGCGAAGCGCTTGTTTACGAAAATTCTGATCGGCTTGTCTGCGCTGGTCTGGTGGATTGAAGACCATAGCGCATTGCGCCTGCGTCCGAACAGACTGACATCTCCCTATATTGTCTGCGTGGCAAACAAGGGGTGTCCTTGAGTCATCAGCCGGAGACAAGCGTGCCGGCGCCCCAACCGGATTGCTATCTTGATCGGATTCGTTATGCAGAACTCTGTGCTGTGCGTTCGATGTTTCCGGAGCGCGGCACGGTACTTGAGATTGGCGGAGGCAACGGATATCAGGCGGCGGTGCTGACATCATGGGGCCTGCAGGTGATATCGATCGATATCGATACGCAGGGGACCTGGACCCGGCATTATTTCGACGTGGTCGGTTATGACGGGAAGGTGATCCCTGTTGAGAGTGGAAAAGTTGATGTCGTGTTTTCTTCCAATGTGCTTGAGCATATCCCCCAGGCAGACCTGATGTTGTTGTTTGCGGAAATGAGACGGATACTTGCCTCTGGGGGGCTTTTGATTCACATTGTGCCGAGCCCGGTATGGCGTTTTTGGACGATGATGGCCCACTACCCATGGCTGATTGCACGACTGGTTCGAGGCTCAAAAACAGAAGCAGGAATTGCGCTGCCGACATTGGCGGCAACGATGAATCGTCGCGGATGGCTGGGTCTGGTCAAGCGTGCCTTCTGGCCTGCTCCGCATGGCGAATACCCGAGCAGTGTTGCCGAACTGTTTGCGTTCCGCGAAAACGCCTGGCGGAAGCGTTTTGAGGCTGGCGGCTTCGAGGTTGTTCGCTGTTGTCCGACAGGTATTTTTTATACGGGATACACATTGCTTCCCCGATTGCCCATGTCCTGGCGGTTTTGCCTGGCCAGGTTGCTGGGAAGCGCGTGCAAAATCTATGTTGTCAAACTGGTTGGCCCATGTTCCCCCTGACAGTTGTTCTGGCGGTGCTGATCGCGCCAAAAAATTGGCAATTTGCGTGATTCGCATTATGCATGTCATCACCGGGCTTGATGTCGGCGGCGCCGAGGTGATGCTCCAGAAGTTGATTGAGCACAGCGACCGCTACCGGTTCGAGCATATTGTGATTTCCCTGATGGATTTGGGAATCATCGGTGAACGACTGAAGAAGCTGGGCGTTGAGGTCCACGCGCTGGGTGGTCCTCGTGGATATCCGACCTGGCGTGTCATCCGCGGTCTGATGATGCTGGCGCGTCAGACCAGACCAACGATTGTTCAGGGGTGGATGTACCACGGCAATTTGGCTGCCTGGTTGGTTCAGCGATTCGCTGCCGGAACGCCACCAATGATCTGGGGCATCAGGCAATCCTTGGGACAACTCAGCGACGAGAAGCGGCTGACCCAGCTTGTGATCCGCGCAAGCGCTCTCGTTTCAGCCACTGTGGATACAGTGGTCTATAACGCCCAGCGTTCACGTGTTCAACATGAGGCCGCCGGTTTCTCGGGCAGATCATCGATGGTCATTCCCAATGGCTTCGATACGGCAAGATATATTCCCTCATTCTCTGCCAAGGCAGATCTCTGCGGTGAATTGGAGCTCCCAGATGATGTGTTTCTCATCGGACTGATTGGACGCTTTCATCCGATGAAGGATCATCGCGGGTTTCTTGATGCAGTCACCGAGGTCGCCCGTCGCCACAACAAGGTCCGTGTCCTCATGGTTGGCGAAGGGGTGTCATGGTCGAATCCGGAATTGAGTGGCTGGGTCAGAGAACGCAGGTTGGAGGATCATGTTTATCTGCTCGGACGCAGAGACGATGTCCCCCGAATTACGGCGGCTTTGGATGTGGCAGTATCGGCTTCGGCGCGCAATGAAGGGTTTGCCAATGTCATTGGTGAAGCCATGAGTTGTGGCGTTCCCTGCATAGTTACGGATGTCGGTGATTCGGCATCGATTGTTTCCGACACGGGCAGCGTTGTGCCGCCGGGAAATCCTTCGCGTCTTGCCGCGGCCATATGTGAATTTGTGGAATTGACCTCAGGAGAACGTGAACAGATGGGCCTGTCCGCGCGCGCGCGGGTTGTCTCCGAGTTTTCGGTTGAAAAAATCATCGGTCGATTTGAGGCGCTTTATTCGAAAATTGCCGAAGGACGCGTCTCGCAACAGCCTATCGCTTAAGAGGAGTGGAAAAAACGAATGTGTGGGTTTGCCGGATTTCTTGATCGTCACGCAGGCGCAGATCATTCGAATTGTGCCGGGTTAGCTGCGACGATGGCATCCTCATTGGTGCACCGGGGGCCCGATGATGAAGGCGCGTGGGCCGAAGGATCGGTAGCCTTGGCGCATCGCCGGCTCTCGATTCTTGATCTGTCGCCAGAAGGACATCAGCCGATGCAATCGGCGGACGGGCGCTATGTCATCACCTTCAATGGCGAGATTTACAACCACATGGTGTTACGTGCGGAACTGGAGCGTGCCAACGCCGCGCCGCCTTGGCGTGGTCATTCCGATACGGAAACAATGCTTGCTGCCATTGTGGCATGGGGCGTGGAAGCATCTTTGCAGCGTTTCGTTGGCATGTTTGCTTTCGCCTTGTGGGATCGATTTGAAAAGCGGTTGATACTGGCCCGCGACCGCATTGGTGAAAAGCCGCTCTACTATGGCTGGCAGAACAGCACATTGTTGTTCGGTTCCGAGCTGAAAGCGCTGGTTGCGCATCCGGCTTGGGCAGCCGAAGTAGATCGCGGGGCGCTGACCTTGTTCATGCGCTATGGTTACGTGCCCGAACCATGGTCGATTTATTGCGGCGTCCGCAAGTTGCCGCCTGGATGCTGGCTGGAATTGCGTGCGGATGCAGTGGCGGGGCATTACCCTGAACCGTGCGCCTATTGGTCAGCTTCGGCGATGGTGCAAGCTGGGTTGCGGAACCCGATTACCGATTCCGTCAGCGCGCTGTCTGAACTTGAACTTCGACTCGGCCGCGCGATTTCGCGCCAAAGCATTGCCGATGTGCCCTTGGGGGCATTTCTTTCGGGCGGTGTGGATTCTTCGGCTGTAGTGGCCCTGATGCAGGCGCAATCGCGTTTGCCGGTGCGCACCTTTACCATCGGCTTTCATGAGGCCGGCTTCAATGAAGCTGATTACGCCAAGGCAGTAGCGCAGCATCTGGGCACCAACCATACCGAACTTTATGTGACGCCCGAAGAAGCGCAGGCTGTGATTCCAAAACTACCCGATCTGTATGACGAGCCTTTCGCCGACTCCTCGCAAATTCCTACCCATCTTGTCGCGCAACTGGCGCGTCAGCACGTGACGGTCGCGTTGTCGGGAGATGGCGGCGACGAAATGTTTGGCGGCTACAACCGCTATGTCTGGGGGCGCGAGATCTGGCGACGCATAGGCATCTTGCCCGTCGGCGTGCGCCGTGCAGCTGCGCAAGCTGTTACTGGTTTATCGCCACAACGATGGGATGCGCTGGCGCAGTGGATGTCCCCACTGCTGCCACGCCGGCTGCGGATTTCGCAGTTCGGTGATCGCCTGCACAAACTCGCCTCCATCCTTGATGCAGCGAGTCCCGACGCACTCTATCGACGTCTGCTCTCGCAACAGCAGAATCCGGGTGCCGTGGTCATCGGCGGTTTGGAATCACCAACCTGGGCCGATCGGCAATTGCAGGTGGCGAATCTGGAAGACTTCACCGACCGCATGATGTGTCACGACCTGACGGCGTATCTGCCTGGAGATATTCTGACCAAGGTTGACCGCGCCGCGATGGGTGTGAGTCTCGAAACCCGCGTCCCCCTGCTCGATCACGAAGTCGTTGAGTTCTCCTGGCGTGTGCCGCAATCGATGAAAGTTCGCGGTGGCCAAAGCAAATGGCTGTTGCGTCAACTGCTTTACAAATACGTCCCGAGAGAATTGATCGAGCGGCCCAAGCAGGGTTTTGGTGTTCCGCTCGACCAGTGGCTGCGGGGGCCGTTACGTGAATGGGCGGAATCTCTGCTTGATGCAGAACGTCTGCGGCGTGAGGGTTACCTTGATCCG
>JAYUFR010000182.1:0-13358 GCA_043738625.1 Sterolibacteriaceae bacterium | reverse complement strand
TGCTCGCGTTGCCCATATTGCCTCGATGTCCCTGAAAAGCGCGCGTCAAGCCTTAACGGCGGCTGATGGCGTTTCGTTAATGCACAGTTGCTGCCCTGACTGGGACTAAACCAGCTTGAGATCGACCAGGCTTTGCGCGATGGCGGGGGCGGACTCGGTGACGGGAATGAATTCCAATTCCAGCGCCTTGCGGGTACGACTGTTGTCCACCTTTGCCTGATAGCCCAGCTCCGACACAACACCGCGCGCCGCCGGATCGAAGATGGCGACCAGCCTGACCAGAAAATTGGGCATTTCAAAGGAAGGTACTTTTCTGGCGCTGCGGCCAAGGCGCGCCTTGATGGGCCGCATCATGTCGATGAACCATGCAGTCTCCGACACGCCCATGTAACGGCCGCCGCTCGGCTCTGACGTTTCAAGCGCCAGGCGATGCATCCTGGCGATGTCGCGCACGTCGACCACCGGGAACGACAGCTTGGGCGCGCCCGGATACTTGCCGCGCAGGAACATCAGGATCACCTCGCCCGATGTGCCGACGTCGCGGTCGAGCAGCGGGCCGAGCACGAAACCGGGATTGATCGTCGAATAATGGATGTCCGGCTTGGTCTGCGCGATGAAATCCCGCGCGGCGCGCTCGGCCAACGTCTTCGATTTCGCATAGGTGGTAACACCGGGGCTGTCGACGTTGGTCCAGTCATCCTCGGTAAATGGTGCAATACGACTGTGCGGATGGCCGTACATGATTGCCACGCTGGAGGAGGTCTGCACAAATCGCGGCACATGGTGGGCGACGGCCGCCTTCAGCACGCGCATCGTGCCTTCGATGGCCGGACGCAATACCTCGTCCGGATCAGTCGGCTCCGCCACCGGGAACGGCGACGCCACATGCAGCACGCCGGCAATGCCCTGCATGGCCTCGTTCCAGCCCGCATCGGCCGAGAGATCCGCCGCCACGATCTGCAAGCGCGAGATGTCGCAATGCTTGGCCAGCGTCGTCAGCACTTCGTCGGCCTTGTTCATGCTGCGCACGCTGCCACGCACGGCGTAGCCATGCGTCAGCAGTTCGATCGCGCAATGTTTGGCGATGAAGCCGGAGATACCGGTCAGCAGAATTTGTTTGTCGGTCATGACATCTCCGTGTGCCGTCAGGGGCGTGCTGGATTTGTGGGCCTCGTTGTGTGATGCAGCATACTATGGCGCAGCGTGGCGCCCCAACTCCATGACTAGCGTGGTCGTCGCAGCGGCATCAGCATGTCCTTGAGCCCGTTGTGATCGATCTCCTGCATCAGGGCCAGGAGCCGACCGATCTCCCCATTGGGGAAGCCTTCGCGGGCAAACCAGTTGAGATAGTGGCCCGGCAGATCGGCGATCAGCCGCCCCTTGTACTTGCCGAAGGGCATTTCCCGCGTCACCAGCAGTTCCAGGTCCGCGGGGCTCATCGCGCCGCAGGCCGCCTTATCCGAGCAGTCCGGTTGCCCAGCGAGCGAAAGCCAGCCAGGGCTCGGGTCCGGAAATCACCCGTTGCGCAGGCCGGGAGACGATGGTCACGCTGCCGTCCCGCAAGCGCAACCCGGCTATAGAAACGTCGCTCAGTCGCTCGCGGTAGTTGAACCATCGCTGACACTCCTCCCCTTGGATAGGCTGGACCGGTTTTTATTGTGTTTTGCAAATGCTCGGCTATGGCAGCCACGGCAAGTGTAGCAATCCAGCGCGCTGAAATTCAAACGTCTCTGGGCTGCGTCTGCGCGCGTGCTGGGAGAGCTTCGTCGGCGCCGGCATGGCCTCACCCTGGGCGAACTCGGCCACTGGTTCGTTCGACAAACTTGCCGGAAGAACGCGACAGCGTGCTGCTGACCGCCAGTAAGGCGAAGAGTCGCGGCAACCGATGCCGAAAGCAGTAACGAAAGACTAGGGACGATCAAAGGCCCATCCTGAATTTGCACCATATTTCACTCATTATCGGTTTAACGAATCAAATAAGGTGCAAGGTTATTGTTGATTTGCACCTTATTTAGTACAATTGGCGGACAATGCTCAAGCTCAGGTGCAAATGAAAATACAGCAAAAGTCGGCTCTGTCAGACGCGATGGCTATTCAATTACGCGATTTGGGCAAGCTGCTGACACGCCTGCGCACCGCCCGCCGCATGACGCAAAGTGCTGCCGCCGAGCGGGTAGGTGTCAGCCGCAATACGCTGTCGCGCATCGAAAATGGCGACCCTTCGATTGCTGTCGGCCAAATTGTTCGCTACCTCGACGCACTTGGGCGGATCGATCTCCTCACGCAACTGATCGCCGATGCGAACGACCCGGCCATCGCGCAACTCGAAGCCAAAGAGCAGACCCGCCGTGCCAGGCCGCTCAGCGAAAAAGAACAAGCACGCTATGACTTCTGAAAAAGAGCTCATCGTCTACGCCTATCTGCCGGGCGAGACAGAATCGGTTCCCGCTGGCGTGCTCAAGATGACTGAGGACGGCAGCGACGTGCTGGGTTCGAGCTTGGTGTACGGACAACGCTATCTCAATCGCGCCAATGCCATCGAAGTCGATCCCGTCTCGCTTGGCTTCAAGGCAGGGCAGCAGGTCCGCAACGTGGAGTTGTTTCCCCGGGGCGGCCTGGTCGAATTCGGCGGCATCCGTGATGCCGCGCCCGACCAATGGGGGCGGCGCGTGATTGAAAACCGCCGCAAGGCGGCACCCAACACGCTGAGCGAATCCGATTATTTATGCTCGGCAGGCAACAACCGCGTCGGTGCGCTGGATATTCGCAAGGGATTCCACGAGGAACAGAATCGTTTCATTCCCCAGCTCCAGCGCCTGGAATATCTGCTGCAAGCCGCCGATGCCATCGACAACGGACAGGCGGTACCGCACGGCCTCGAAGAAATCTTCGCCGCTGGCAGCACCATGGGTGGCATGCGCCCCAAGGCTTCCCTCATCGACGACGATGGCAAGCAGTGGCTGGCGAAATTTTCGTCAACGCGCGATCACCATTTCAATGTGCCGGCAATCGAATACGCCACCATGAAACTTGCGGCGTTGTGCGGGCTCGACGTACCGCAACTGCGCCTGCTGACCATCGCGCAGAATCGCACCGTCCTGCTGGTCGAGCGCTTTGACCGCGTGGGCCGCAATGACCAAACCACGCGCAAGCATTTCGTCACCGCGCTCACCTTGCTGGGCCTTCACGAAAGCCAAACATCGAGTGCAAGCTATGGCGATCTCGCGCTGGCGCTCGCCAGATACGGCAAGGCGGGGACAGTCGATGCCCAGCGCGCCGAACTTTTCGGGCGCATGGTATTCAATATTTTCGTCACCAACAACGACGATCACCTGCGCAATCACGGCGTGCTATGGGACGACAGCGGATGGAAGCTCTCGCCGCTTTACGATGTGGTACCCCATCCGGAAATCGGCACCGAGCGCACCCTGGTACTGTCCGTCGGCGAACAAGGCCGGCTGGCGACCATTACCAACGCAATCAGCAAATACGCCCAGTTCGGGCTGGACCGCAACACGGCACAGCAAATCATCGATCGCGTATGGCGCGTGGTGCGCGAGTGGAAATCGCGCTTCGAGGAATTTGGCGTATCGGGCGCGGATATCGAATTGGTGGCAGGTGCTTTCCGGCATATCGATGCGCTGAAGTGAGAGGCAAGGGAGCGGAGGCCCGACACGCTGCTACAAACCACGAATCCACCTGACGCGAAGAGCGCGACAGCGTGCTGTTGTAACACCAGTAAGGCGAAGAGTCGTGGACCAACTTTTGTTCCGCCGCCGGAAATTAATCGTGATCCGTCATCAATTATTCGTCCCCGATTATTCGTTCCTGGGCCGGCGGTGACGCCCCCGATTTCCGCAGATTGAGCACACGCCATGCCGGTGCGCGAGGACTGTACAATTCATGAGGATCAACCACGGAGACCAGACGACCATGAGCGCTAATCCCATCATCGCCATCACCACGCAGCCGGGCTGTGACCTCTACGACCACGAGATCGATTGGCAGCCCTTCGCCGGCGTCGAGAACCTCGAACTCACCCTGTGCGATCTCGACGAAGAACGCCACGTCGTCGATCTCATGGTGCGCTTCGCGCCGAACAAGATCGTGACCATGCACAATCATTTGGCGCAGACCAACATGCTCATCATCCAGGGCGAACTGCGCATGTATGAGCCCGACGGCAGCACCCGCGAGGTGCGCCCGGCCGGGCGCTACTACCGCGGCCGCACGGACGACGCCCACAGCGAAGGCGGCGGCCCGGACGGCGCGGTGGTCTTCTACAGCATGCGCTGCGACGGCGCGCGCGACGTGCTCGAAATTATGGACGAAGCTGCCAATGTGCAGGCGACGTTAACCATGGACGACGTTCGCGCGGCGTGGGAAGCGCAGCAGCGAGCCCGTCCAGCCCGACGAGTGGGCGCATAGTCACCGGACTAAAGGGGTTAAATCGAAGCTGACCCCTTATCGAAGCGTCGATCGCGAAAGGCCACTCGACTAACTGGCCCAACAGATTCCATTAGAAAAATTGAAACAAATTTCGCCATCGTTTCGAGTGGTTAAAACTTTTCGGTCGTTACCTGAATTCCGAAAATTAGAAATTCCGGAACACTTACTTGCATAATAATTTACTGTTTCTTGAGTTTCGTATTGTTTGTAGTCATCAGAAATAACTACGAGTTTAGGTCTGCAACCCCACTCATCAAACATATCAGGACAAATACCGCTCTTGCGCCCGTGATGTGAAGCAATCAGCACATCAATTGAGGAAACAACGGTACGAAACCTCTCGCAAGTCGCGAGAATATTGTCAAATCCCGCTTTCTCCATGTCGCCAGAAAATAGGAATGAATAGCCGTGAACTGTTAGATGAAGGACTAGACTCAAATTATTTTCGTCATCAAAGTATGGGTATTGATTCCAGAAATATTCAATTTGCACACCATCAAAAAGAGGGGCACTTCGGCCAGCTACAGGCGGTCCAAAAGAAGATGTTAGATGCTGAATCAATGCGTCTATACCTGGCCCCATACCATCTTCTGATTTAAGAGAACGAATCGTCTGAGGACTAACTGAGGGATTGCGAAGAATCCAATCTATCGAGATGCCTCTTGAGAGCAGATTCGGATAGCCTGAAGCGTGATCCTCGTCATAGTTAGTAATGACAAGCTGATCAAGAAACGTTGCTCCGAGCTTCGCCAGATGGTCGCCCGGATAAAACTGTGCGATCGCATTGTGCCCACAGTCAATCATCAATCTTTTGAAGCCATTACCTGAGGGAATCGTCAGGAGCGCACACTGCCCATGCTCGACGTCAAAGACTTGGAGTAGACCGTCATTCACATTGATTGACGTCATTTTTTTACCTAGCTAGCCTTCATGGTGGGCATAAGCTGCAAAAACTTCAAAAGCGTATTTCCGATAAAACTTTAAATATCGTAGGATCATTCCTATACCCAGAACAAAAGCGAGCAAAGAAAAAATCAATTCGTCTTGCCCGCCACGGCCCCACTGATACGACCAAAACATTAAGACAGAGTCGAGTAAAGCGACCAAAGCGATATTTCTACAAAACCCATAAAGATTCAGAAAATTATTCAATCGTTCCATTACTTCTGGCGTGACACGAGCAAATGAAAAGGCGGTAACGAAAAGCGTATCAGCATCGCCATCCAAATTGTGTTGTGCAGCCCTTGCGTGAATCACATTTTGAATTCCAGAAGGCAGAGCCTTGAAGTAGGCGGGCATCATATTTCGGAGCCAAACTGGCGCCGTTTCCGAGTTCCCTAATAAAACGTCCGTCGGATTCCCAAATACTTTCCCCACCATCAAACGCTCAAATACTAACGATGAAACACTGGCTACTATATGACCTGTAGCATACGCAGCAGAAAATGCCACTGTTGCTGCCACGATGCTCCACGATTGCTTATCGAAAACGTGCGTTTCGGCAACATGATCAAGCACAAAAAGCAACAAGAAACCTGCCGATAGATAAGCCCAGAAATCATATGATGAGAACGGTATTTTTTGTTCCATATAAGTGAAGTGCCCTGAGACATGACGTCGTTATGCTACACCGAACAATAGGGGACAGACCACGAATACTCTTCACAGCAAGCGCCTCTGTCGCTCAATGCTATCCGGTTTCTCCGCCTTCGGCCTCCCCGCCGCGCCTCGCACCGCCCGCTGCCCCAGCTTGGCCTCGACTTTCGCCTGAAACCGCTTGTTGCCCAGGGCGTAGTTGCCGTTGGTCGCTTGACGGATTTCCTCAAGTAGCGCCTCCTCGACATGGGCGCGGAACAGTGGCCGGTAGTGGGCGCGCCGCTTGGTCGGCGTCTGCCCCAGCCCGAGATATTGTTCGTGCGGGGTAATCAGGGCATCCGCCTTGCCCTGCCCGTTGGCGTGGTAACTTGACCAGCGGTAGTCCTCCGGCTTCACGACCATGGCAGCGCGGACGGGGTTGAGTTCGAATTAAAGGGGCCAGGTTCACAATTGTTTTTATCACGCCAGCATCTTCATCAAAACAGGATGCCATAAAGATTCATCGATTGTGCCCAGCTTGCCTGCCAGCCGCACTTTATCGACGCTACGGATTTGATCAAGCAGGATGCGCGCATCACGGCCACCAAAAACTACCTCGGGCCGGCAGCCCAGCGCTTGCCCCTTGCTGGTGAGCGGCGCCACGATCACGCGTGGCAGTGCATGGTTCATGTCATCGGGTGAGATCACCAGTGCAGGCCGCGTCTTGCGAATTTCACTGCCGACGGTTGGATCAAGATTGACCCAGTAGACATCCCCTCGTTTGATCGCCTTCGCGGATTTGGCGGGTTTGGCTGGCGGGCGTGTCGCCTTTACCATTCCCATTCCTCCGTATCCGCATCCGTCGTCGCCAATTTGCCCCACGCATCGACATCCTTCGTCGCCTGATAGCCCTCGTACCAACCTTCGCGATCCGGCTTTGCCGGCGTGATGACGATGCGACCGGCTTCAACCGACAACTCGATGTCGTCACCAATGCCGCTGGCTGCCAGGACGGCAGAGGGTAAAAGTACGCCTTTGGAGTTACCTAATTGCCGCAAATGGGTTTTCATGTTCGCTTCCAAATAGTAATAACAATGTAATTACATCAGAACGGTGGGTTGTTGGCAAGTCATGCGCTTACAGGTGCAGCGGAAAGCTCCACCAGCCGCCCGAGCGCAAGGAAAAATATTCCGGTATGGATCGGCATTTTCTGGTCGGCGAATAGCACCGCGTGCATATTCAGGGACAGACCACGTTTCCCCGCAATAGTCATCAAGTCACGCAGCCACATAATGACCCGAGTCGTGCCATTCGGAGTGAAAGGTCAACCACGCTCGAAGCCGAGTTCCCGTTCAAGATGCTTGCCGACTTGCCGCAGGATTGCGGCCGGTAGTTTCCCCAGTTTGACCGCGTCGGCCGCGTAAATGGTGGCGATCTTGGCGGTACGAATCACGGAGGCCACGGGCAGTCCGGCACCCGCAAGATCATTCACCGCCACGTCGCCCGGCCAGCCGCGATTTTCCGCGCTGGTGATCATCAACACCCACAGCAGACCATGCGTGTCTTCAAGGTCCAGCGACGAAACCACCATCGCCGGCCGCGATTGTCGCGTCGAACGGTCGGTATAGGGAAAGGGAACTTTGATGACGTCGCCGCGCTTAAAGCTTGCCATAGGCCTTCCGGTCCGCCGCGGAATTCCATTCACTGAAAGTCCGGAACGGGTCATCGGCCTTGCCGCTGTCCGCCTTGGTAAGAATGACCCGCTGATCCTCAATCACGTAGGCCAGTTCATCGCCGGTCTCAAGATGCAAGGCGGCGCGCACCGGTTGGGGAATGGTGGTCTGGGCTTTGGTGGTTAGCTTGCTGGTGATCATGATGTTCCCGAATTAAGCGTTTTCAGGAGTGTAAGGAACTTCCTTTCGCCGGTCAACGACAAGCGTTCGCGAGCAACAAGGAACGCGCCACGTTTTTTTTGCCAAGAAATCAAGGTTTCAGGTTCGAATTTTTTCTGCCACGCCGTTTGATTCAGCCAACGTTCTTTAGCATCACAATATTGCCCAGCTTTTTCGCCTTGTTGAAATACCGGTTATCCGCGGTAACAAGTAATGCAGCTTCTTCCAGTGCTACTGCGTGATACAGGGTGTCGAAAAGATGATGGTCGAGTTGAAGCGATAGATCGACGGCTCGTGCGTACGCGTGAGCCGTCTGGATTGTTTGATAACAGTTCATTTCAAGCAGGTTTGCCAGCGCTTCCGCCGCATCGGACGGCCGCTTGCGCGCTACCACCGACACAACTTCCGCAATCCAGTGTGGCGGTTGAAGGAAGCGGCAGTCTTCATTCAATGCGCCGCGCAGCAGACCCAATGCCTGATCGACATGGGATTCGTCCGGGTCGTCAAGCAGAAACCACTTTAGCGCGACGCTGGAATCAACGACGAATAGCCTCACTTGCGCCGTATTCCGTGCGCCGCATCGGATTCCGCCCGAATCTCGTCACGCGTTTTCAGAATTTCATCCGTCGATATATACGGGCCTTTCGCCTTTGCGCGCCGGTTCAGGATGCTGCGAACCGCTTTGTCGCTGCGGCGCTTCCTTTCGATCTGATCCAGCGCGTCCAGCATCAGCTTGGTCACTACCGCGCTTTTGTTCGTGTCCGCGAAGGCTTCGTTAAAGCGGTCCTTGACGTCATCAGGAATGCTGAAATTCATCGTTGCCATGATGGGCTCCGTTGTTGAATATTTCAACAATCGTAGCTGATTGCTGCCTGGGCATCAAGCCTTTGTTACGGACAACTCAATCATCCGTCCGTGCGCCAGGAAAAAAATCGCTGCCCGAATCGGCAAGCCTTCTCCATCAAATAACGTCGCATACCGCGCCAGTTGCGGGCGGTAGATTTCGGCTCGCGCGATGAGTTCTGAGTCCGCTGCGTCGGGTTCAAGACGCACGGACTTATAGTCGACGATCCAGCGCTCGCCGTTCTCGATGAAGGTGCGGTCTATCACGTTCGCCAGGGTTTGCCCGTCGCGACTGCTGGTGAGGGCAAGTTCGTTGCCGGTTTCGTCGCGCGGCGCGAGTATCCAGCGCCCCGCTTCGCTGCTGATGGCGTTGCTGACGGCCTCTTGCACCTGGGTTGCCGCATCGTCGAGCGCAGACGCTGCATGTCCCCTGCCCTGTAGCCAGCGCTTGAATGCCGGTTGCGATGTCGTGACGCGCTCGACGCTCCATTGGTCGAAGCCGTCCTGGGCGATGAGTTCGAGGGTGCGATGGGCGAGGGTGCCGATGTCGGCGAGAAGGGAGCGATGGTTGTCTGTGGTGTCGTCGCCGACTTGGTAGTTATCCGATTCCAGTGGCAGTGCTGACGTTTCGATCGCAGCCTCGTGTTGCAGGTAGGCCGGGATGGCGGGTGTGGTGAGGCGTGTGAGTTTGGGCACGAACTCGGCGAAGGTGATGTCGTCCTGCTCATCTTGCTCTGCGCCTGACTGCCATTGCGCCAGCGCTTGGTTGAATTTGGCTTCGACTGCGGGCCAAAGCGCGGCGAGGGAGGAGCCTTTGACTGGCGACTTGAGTACGTCGCCCTCTTCTTTCGCCTGCACGGTGGCCGACGCGACGAGATGCAGGGCGCGGATGGCGCGGGTGGCGGCGACGTAGAGGACGCGGCTGGCTTCGTTGCTTTCGCGTTCGGCATCGAGGGTGCGCAGGTAATCGTAGGCGGTCGGGCGTTTGTCGTTGTAGTTTTTTCTCGGCTTGACTGGGGCGATGACCAGATGTTCGTGGCCGTGACCGTCGACGAACTCCTCCCATAGCAGCAGGCTGTTGTCGCCGTTGCGCGGCGCGCGGTGCAGGCCGGGCAGGATGACGCTGTCGAATTCCAGCCCCTTGGATTTGTGCACGGTCATGATCTGGATGGCCGGGCTGTCTGCGTTGGGCGCATCTGGATTTGGCTCGGCGTAGAGCGAGGCGATTTCCTTGTCCAGCCGGTCGAGCGTGAAGCCGCCGCTGGCGTCGAGCCGGTCGATGAGGCGGAAGTACGCCTCGGCATCGGCACGCTCGGCGGCGTCAATCAGGCAGGCTTCGCCGCCGAGCATGCACCACACGGCCTCGACCCAGCGCCGCGTGCGCAGCCGGCCTTGCTGGGCCAGTGCTTCGGTGAACACGGCGCGCAGATGTTGCAGGCGCTGCTGGCCGTTGGCAGAGATGTTGCCGATGCGTGCGGGGTCACGAAAATGAGCATTGATGAGTTGCCAGAGGGTGCTCTGGTGATCGTCCGCCGCCAGCGCATGCAGGTCGGGCAGGGTGAGGCCGCACCAGGGCGCGCGCAAGGTGGCCAGCCAGTTAACACGGTCGCCGCGATGATGCAGGGCGCGCGTGAGGGCCAGCAGATCCTGCACCACCTGCCGTTCGGCAAGGGCTTCGATTTCGACGGCCTGATAGCGCAGTTCCGGCGCGCTGCGTTGCAGTTCGGTGACCAGCGCATCGAGATGGCTGCGGGCGCGGACGAGGATGGCGATGCTGCCGGCCGGGTGGGCGGCGCGCTCGGCGCGGAGGATGGCGATGACCTGTTGTGCTTCGGCGATGTTTGCGCTCTCGGCATCCTGCGCAGCCAGCACCGGGTAGATGTGTACGCCCTTGTCGCCGAGCGGCGGCTTTGTCGCAACGGAGGAGGCGAACTTCACTGCGCCGGTTTGCGGGTTGTCGGCAGGGGGAAAGACCTCGGGGAAGGTGGCGTTGATCCAGTCCACCACTTCAGGATGCGCGCGGTTGTTGCGGTTGAGGCGCAGCGACACTAAACGAATGGGGCCGATGCCGACATCACGCGCTTGCAGGAAGAGGCCGACGTCGGCCTTGCGGAAGCGGTAGATGGATTGCATCGGGTCGCCGACGACGAACAGCGTGCGCCCATCGCCCTGCTGCCAGCCGGCGGTGAGCCGTTCCAACAGGGTGATCTGCGCCGGGCTGGTGTCCTGAAACTCATCCACCAGCAGATGGCTGATGCGGTAATCGAGCTTGAGCTGGAGGCTGGAAGGTTCGTCCCCATCGTCACCATTGCCCAGCGCGGACAAAGCGCGTTGCGCGATCTCGATGAAGTCGACTTCGCGCTGTTGCTGGAACACGGTCCACAGTTGCGCGGCGGCGAGCTTGAGCAGGCGCGCGAAGCTGCCGACGATGCGTGCCTCTTCGGCATCGAGCCTGGGCTCGGGCAGCAACTGGATTCGCGCCAGGGCTTGTTCGGCACCCGGACTTTGCGCCAGGGTGTCGATGCAGGCGGCGAGCGCGTCCTTGAAAGGCTTCACATTTTTGTCTGCCTTCTCGGCGGGCAGGCCCATGTTCTTGTCGAAGCGTTTGCGCAGGGTGCCGCTGTTGGTGAGCAGCAGGCCGGCGAGGCCGCGCCAGGTGTCGAGTTCTTCCAAGTCGCCTTCGAGCAGGTGATCCCAATCACTTAACAGTTTGATGGATGAGTCACTGTTGGCGGCAATGAGGTTGCCGGCGGCGTAGCGGGCGACGGGCATGAGCTGCGCTTGCATGCTCGCATCGACGGCGCTGCTGGCGCGGGCCAGATCGCTGGCGACGAGCATCGCTATTGCACTGCCTTCGTCGTGCTCGGCAGCGGCGATGTGGCCCAGCCACTGGTCGCGGCGTTCGAGCATGGTCACCAGCAGCTTTTGCAGACGCGCGGTGTCGTTGTGGAAATAGCGCAGGGCTTCTTCGACGGTTTTGGCCGCTTCATCGTCACCTTCGAGCAGGGCGAGGGTGCGCAGTGCGGCGGCATCGTAGTGCGGTTTTGCCTTGTCGCCTTCGCACACGCTAGGCTGTGCGCCGAAACGCGACAGAAATGGCATTTGTCTCGCGAGGCTGCTACTCAGCGAATCGATAGTTGCGATTCGCAAGCGCGAGGGATTGTCGAGTATCCGCCAACCAAACTCGTCATCCCGAGCCAATGCGTCTAACGCGAGCTTGCGCGTGATCTTCTTGTGCGGTGGAAGACTTTCCGCCGATTGCGTTGCCGCGGTGAGGCTGAGCAGGATGCGCGTACGCATTTCAGCCACTGCCTTTTTTGTAAAAGTGATGGCGATGATTTCTTCCGGCTCTTTCACCGTCGCCAACAGGCGCAGGTAGCGCTGGGTCAGCAGTTCGGTTTTGCCGGCACCGGCGGGCGCTTCGACGATGAAGGAAGCGACCTCGAGCGCGCGCAGGCGCGAGGATTCGTCGATGGCGATGAGGTTTGTGTCAGCCATAAGTCAAAGGCCTTCACCACAGAGACACAGAGGCACAGCGGAAACCCACAGAGACAAAACAACATCAGGTTCTGTGAAGCCCGAATGCTTTTGCTTTTCTCCGTGTCTCTGTGTCTCTGTGGTGAGCATTTTTTTCATTGTTCAGCTTCCCACTGCGCGCGGCGTTCGGCGAGGCGCAGGAGCGGCAGCACGTCGCAATATTTGAGGTCGGCTTCGTCGGCGACGGTGACGGCGGCTGCGCCGAATTTCACTTCGAGCGCGATCTCATGGATGCTGTTGCGCCAGTGCCTGAGCACGGCCTGCCAGTCGGCAAATTCGTCGGCATTGAACACCTTGCGGCCGTCGCGGCTGTCGATGCCGGGCACGCGCGGCAGCAGGCCGTCGTCCGCAGCGATGCCGAGGAAGACGGAGTCGTCGAGCTGTACCTTGCCGAACGCGACGGCGGCCGTTGCTTGCTCGGACTGCGCGATGGCGGCGTAGATCGGCAGTTGCGGGTCGGTGATGCGCATGTCGGCCCAGGACTTATAACCGCTGACCGCACCGGTCTTGTAGTCGAGGACGATGCGACGGCCGTCTTCAAGCTGGTCGATGCGATCGATCTGCAGGTTGCACTGGATGCCTTCGATATCGACGCTGATGCGTTCTTCGCATGACACCACGCTGAATGGCTGCTCGCGTTGCAGCTCGACGGCGAGCCAGTTGCCGAGCAGACGCTGCAGGCGTTCGCGTTCCAGCTTGCGGAACACGGGCGGCAGCGGTGAAGCGCGATGTTCGGTGTCGTATTCATTGAGAGCAGCATCGATTGCGCTGTCGATCGCGGCGCTGCGCTCGGCGTCGCTCATGGCGCGCAGTCGGGAGGACGACTCTGTCGCGACCCAGAAGCTGCGCAAGGCCTCATGCACGATGCTGCCGCGCGCGGCGGCGTCGAGGCCTTCGACCGGGGTTTGTAATTTCTTGGCGCCGAGTCGATAGCGGAAGTAGGCCCAGGCCGGGCAGATGGCCTGCGCCTTGAGCAGGCCGGTGCCGCCGTGGACATGCTCGCCCTCTTGCACCGGCGGCGCGGTGCTGTCGTCGATTGCGGGTGCCCATCGGGCCAGATAG
>JAYUFR010000181.1:0-4538 GCA_043738625.1 Sterolibacteriaceae bacterium | reverse complement strand
CCGACGCGCGCGGCTATTCGTGGGGCGCAGTGCTGGAGTGCCATGACGATAGTTGGGTTGTTCGCGCCGGCCGTTTTCTCCAGCCCAGAGAACCCAATCAGTTGCCCCTTGATCCCGATATCTTGCGGCATTACGGCGATCAGATCGAAGTTGAGCGGGCGCACGTGCTTTGGGGGCAACCAGGCAAGTTGCGGATACTCGCTTTTCGTAATCGGGCCAGGATGTCCCGTTACAGCGATGCGCTCGATCTTGCAACTCAAACAGGTACGACGCCTGACATCAACGCCGTACGTACAGCAGACCATGTCAAGCGTGGTAGGGGCATCAACCTGGAACAGGCAATCAGCACTGATATTGGCTTGTTTGCCCGAGCCATGGGGGCCGATGGGGAAACCGAGACTTATGCTTTCACCGAAATAGATCGCTCACTTTCAGTGGGTGTTTTGGTCAAGGGCAACGCATGGCGACGCGCGCATGACTCGGTGGGCTTGGCTGTGGGCCGCAACGGTCTGTCGACAGCGCATCGCGATTATCTTGCAGGCGGCGGGTTGGGTTTCTTTATTGGCGATGGACGTCTCAATTACCGTTCCGAGAATATCGTGGAAGCCTTCTACAGTCTGGGCGTGACCAGGGGCATCTGGGCTACCGCAGACATACAGCACATTCAGAATCCAGCCTACAACGCGGATCGAGGCCCGGTCAGTGTCGGCACGATTCGCCTGCACGCGGAATATTGAGCACCCGAACGATTGTATGTCATCTTGTCGTTGCGCTGATTACGCAACGTGACCAGGAAACAAGGAGCACACCATGAACTTTGTCTTGCTAAAGGAATTCTTCGCCGGCTTCGTACGCACGCGTGCGATCACCCGGCATTTTCGCCGGCTTGCCCTGCTCGATACCCTGTGGAGGGCACATGTCAGCCACGATGTACCGCCTACGCTTGGTCAACTCCTTGCCACGGCTGCTCGTGACAACGTTGAAGCCGTGTTGGGTCGTCTTGACACCCATGCCGAGGGTCTGACCGAAGTTCAGGCCGAGGAGAGGCTGCGCAAATTTGGTCCCAATGAAGTCGAACACGAAAAGCCCCTGCCCTGGTGGAAACACCTGTGGCAAAGCTATGAAAATCCGTTCAACCTGCTGCTGACCTTGCTTGCAGGGATTTCGTATTTCACCGAAGACATGAAAGCCGCCATCGTCATCGGCAGCATGGTAGTGCTGTCCACGCTGATGCGTTTCGTGCAGGAGTCGCGCTCCAATCGTGCCGCCGACCGGCTTAAGGAAATGGTCAGCAACACCGCCACGGTGCTGCGCCGCGATCTTTCGGAAGATGCTGCGCCGATGTTCCGCAAGTACTATGGCGTCGAAATTCATAAAAAATCTGCCGCCCGCATCGAAGTACCGCTGAAGACGCTGGTGCCGGGCGACATCGTCGTTCTCGCCGCGGGCGACATGATTCCCGCTGATCTTCGTCTGCTCTCTGCCAAGGATCTGTTCGTGGCTCAGGCGGCGATGACTGGCGAATCACTGCCGGTGGAGAAGTTTCCCCACCTGCGCGATGCGGACACGAGCAACCCGCTCGAACTTGACAACATCCTGTTCATGGGCACCAACGTCGTCAGCGGTTCGGCCACGGCGGTGGCGGTTGCCACCGGCGGCAATACCTATTTTGGCGCGCTGGCGCAGCGGGTAACCGCGGTGAACCAGACGCCGACAGCATTTCAGATCGGCATTAATCGGGTGAGCTGGCTGCTGATTCGCTTCATGCTGGTAATGGCTCCCGTGGTACTGCTGATCAACGGTTTCACCAAGCACGATTGGCTCGAGGCCTCGCTGTTTGCCCTGTCCATTGCGGTAGGTCTGGTGCCCGAAATGCTGCCGATGATTGTGACGTCAACACTGGCCAAGGGTGCGGTACTGCTGTCGCGCAAGAAGGTGATCGTCAAGCGGCTGGATGCGATTCAAAACTTTGGCGCCATGGATGTGCTGTGTACCGACAAGACCGGCACGCTGACGCAGGACAAGATTTTTCTCGAACGTCATACCGATGTCTTCGGCACCGAGGCGGACGAAGTGCTGGAATACGCCTACCTCAATAGCTACTATCAGACCGGTCTGAAGAACCTGCTCGACGTTGCAGTGCTGGAGTATTCCGAGTTGCACAAGGAGCTCAAACTCGCCACTGACTTCCGCAAGGTGGACGAGATCCCTTTCGATTTTCAGCGTCGCCGCATGTCGGTGGTGGTTGCCGAGCGTGAAGATCATCACCTGCTGATATGCAAGGGTGCGCTGGAAGAAATGCTGACGATCTGCACGCGCGTCCGTCATGGCGAAGAAGATGAGCCGCTTACCCCGGAACTGCTGGCGCGCATCAAGGACGTCACCGCCGGCCTCAACGAAGAAGGTCTGCGCGTCGTCGCGGTGGCGGCCAGCGAATTGCCACCCGAGCGCGAGGTGTATAGCGTTGCCGATGAGTCCAACCTGACCTTGATCGGTTATATCGCGTTTCTTGATCCGCCCAAGGATTCGGCCGCCCCGGCCATTGAGGCGCTGGTAGCCCATGGTGTCGCGGTCAAGGTGTTGACCGGCGACAACGAAAGAGTGACGGCAAAAATCTGTCGCGAGGTGGACCTGGCTTTCGACAAAGTCATGCTGGGCTCGGAGGTGGAAGCCATGAGCGATGCAGATCTGGCAAAAGCAGTCGAGAGTTGTCATGTGTTTGCCAAGCTCACGCCGAACCACAAGGAGCGCATCGTCCACATGCTGCGCAGCAATGGCCATGTGGTCGGCTTCATGGGCGATGGTATCAACGACGCTGCGGCGTTGCGCGCGGCCGACATCGGCATTTCTGTGGATACCGCAGTTGATATCGCGAAGGAAGCGGCCGACATCATCTTGTTGGAGAAGAGTCTGATGGTGCTGGAAGAGGGTGTCATCGAAGGCCGCAAGACCTACGCCAACATGCTCAAGTACATCAAGATGACGGCCAGCTCCAATTTCGGCAATGTCTTCTCGGTGCTGGTAGCCAGCGTGTTCCTGCCGTTTTTGCCAATGCTGCCGTTGCAGTTGTTGGTGCAGAACCTGCTCTACGATATTTCGCAGATCGGCATTCCGTTCGACAATGTCGACCCTGAGCTTTTACAAAAGCCGCAACGCTGGAATCCGGAAGATGTCGGCCGTTTCATGGTGTATTTCGGCCCGATCAGTTCCATTTTCGACATCGCTACTTTTTTACTGATGTGGTTTGTCTTCGGCGCCAACTCGCCGGAACACCAGACGCTGTTCCAATCGGGTTGGTTTGTCGAAGGGCTGCTGTCGCAAACCCTGATCGTGCACATGATCCGCACCCGCAAGATTCCATTCATCCAGAGCCGCGCGGCATGGCCATTGTTGGCGATGACGCTGGGCATCATTGCAATTGGAATACTGATGCCCATGGGGCCGGTGGCGTATTACTTCAAGTTTGAGGCGCTGCCGCTGGCCTACTTTCCCTGGCTGGTCGTGATATTGATCGGCTATGTGGTACTGACGCAAATGATGAAAAGTTTCTATGCGCGGCGCTATGGGTGGCAGTGATTTTTCTCGTGATTCCCGCATATCCGGGTGGGTACGCGGGAATGACAAAGCGCGGCATTGTTTTTGTTCAAACAAGCATCATGAATTGCGCGACCAAAGCGCCGATCAATGCGCCGGCAAGCACATCGCTCGGATAGTGCAAGCCGAGAATGGGTCGAGAAATTGCCACCAGCATGGCGAACAGATAAAGCACCGGCGCCAGTTGGGGATAGCCGGCGCAGGCTACCATGCTGAACGACACTGCGTGCAGGGTATGGCCGGAGGGGAAGCTGAAGCGATCCAGCGCCGGCGCGGCGGCGGCGATGGCGGCATACACCTGGCATGGACGCGGCCGTGAAGTGCGGGTCTTGAGCCATTTGTAGATGGTCAGGCCGAGTACGCCGGCCAGCGCCATGCGGCTCACCGTCGGCAGCGCCTCCACACCGTGAGCGAGCAACAGGACGCCCATCAGCGCATACCACACCACGCCGTCGCCAAGCCGGCTGACACCGCGGAACAGGGCGCGCCAAAAGCGGAAGTGCGCCAGCCGGTTGCAGCGCAGGCACAGCGCCAGATCGAGGTCGTTAATTTGTTGCCACGGCGTTCTGTGCATGGCGCGCCCTTTCGTGGGTAGCGACGACCTCCGCCAGGGTGGCAGCGAATTCATCGTGAACATGTTCCCAATCGAGCCTGACGATTGACGCAGCGGCGCGCTGCTTGAAGCGCTCAAGCCGCGCAGGATTGGTCGCCAGGTTCACCGCGGACTGGATGAATGCCGCCGAGTCTCCTGGCGGGACCAGCGCGCCGTTGTGGCCGTCTTCGATCAACTCGGCCGCCGCCGCGTAGTCGTAGCTCACCACGCCCAAGCCACTGGCGAGGGCTTCCGCAGTCACGTTGCCGAAGGTTTCGGTGAGACTTGGAAACAGGAACAGGTCGGATGAGGCGTAGTGTGCGGCAAGGTCTTCACCACGGCGCATGCCGGC
>JAYUFR010000180.1:0-4560 GCA_043738625.1 Sterolibacteriaceae bacterium | reverse complement strand
GTCGAAGAAGCGAGACAAGCGGCTGAATACATCGGCCTGCGCATCGCGGAAGGCTGTGGTCAGTGCGCGTAACTTTTCGATTTCACCAACCAGCATTTCAGCGCTGGTGTGCTTTTCCTCCTGAGCCAGCAGATATTCTTCCAAGCTGTCAGCATCGGCTATCAATTGCTTGGTCTTGCCCCAAGCATCGGAGCGCGCATCACGGCTGCGTTCTATTTCACGCACTCGCTGACGCAATGCTTCTACATGGGATTGCGCAGGGTTCAGTTCCTGCGTGATCTGAACTTTCTGTGCTTGATGAGCTTGGAGGCGTGAGCTTTCCTCTTCCAGATCGCGAGTGAGCTGTTCCAGACGTTTCTTTGTCGCATCCAAGTCCGGCATCTTGTGCGATAACTTGCAGCCCTCGGCAAGCGCCCGGCTGATCGGTACGTCGCAGACTGGGCAGAGCGGCGTTTCCTGCTTGTCGATCTCGACCGATATTCCAGGGCGCTCCCCTCTGATTCGCCGCATCAATCCTTCGATTTCCGGGATGCGTGCCTCAACCGCTACCAATGTTCGCTTCAGAGACTCGGCCTGTTCCCTCGCTTCATCGGCTTGAGAGCGCAGAGTTTCCAAGTCTGAGACATCCACGTCCGGCGAAACGGTCGCCAATCGTGCCAGCTTTACCTTGGCAGCTTGCCGCAGCGGCTCCACCGCCAATCGGCCAGGTAGAAGCTCGTTCGGATTCATGCCGAGTTCGGCAATCAGTCGAGCACGGAACCGATCCGCATCCCCTGCCCGTCGTAAGGCTTCTTGTTCTGCTTCCTTCTGGCTGCTTTCCAACGTGCTGATTTCGGCACGCAGCTTGTATTCCTCTGGAACGATAGCGCCGATCAATGCGCGTAGCGCATCCAAAAGTTTTGTCGTTGATAACCCGCGCGCAGGAGAACCGGAATCAGAATCTGAAGACCGCCAATCCAGCACCTTGTCGAAACGGCACTCCTGGTCCCGCGATAGCCAGGCAAGCGCCACCTGCCAAGCTTGCAATGGATGTTCAACGGGGATCAGCGCCACCACATCTTCGGAAAGGATTTGATTCTCAACCGCTTCCAGAAAAGGCTCGATCCCGGTGGCGGCATAATCACCCGCGAGCACCTGCTCCAGTCCTGCGTCGGGCACAGCATAGTGCAGGCGATGGCTACCGATAGGCCGCAACACCGCCCATTGAGTGTCACCGATCATCACCTCGGCACCCACCATGCCCTCTGGAAACGCCTGACCAATGCGGAAGCGCTGATCGTCAGGGGAGAAACTATCCTCGCCCAGCACATAACGCAGCAAGCGACAGAATAGGGTTTTGCCGCTGCCATGCCCTAAAACGCTTTCGGATTCCGGTGTCATGCCCTGATCGGCAGGGTCGGGAGACCAGATGATGTTGAGTCCTGGGCGCAGCACAATTTCACGAAGCAACGTATCTGGTTTTTTCCACATCACCAGACGACGAACCCAGAATCGTGGCTCCCTGCGGCCCGTCTCGGGTTTGACCTCCACCCCGGAGCGCGGCAACAGATCAAGCTGCCCGGACATTCACCCACTCCCGCAATTCTTCCGGCACGGTCTCAGCGACTTTATCAGTACCTCGCTGACTCAGAACGCGCATCACCATACCGACCCGCCCTTCCGGCCAACCTTCCGTGATGTAGGCATCCAATCCCTCACCAAGTGCCCATGTCTGACCTACGAGGTCTTCGACAATGCGCCCCCGCCCGAGCATACCCCGAGCGGCATTACCCCAAGCATGATCTGCCGGAGGCTGTAAGGCGGTGATACCTGTAGCCAACGGCTTAGCTTCAGCACCGATCAATCGCTGCCACTGAGTGGCTTCATCGGCAGACAGCGACGGTATCAGCAGTCTGGGCCGCATGGCGAGCAAGGCTGCCAGACGGATATCGCGTATGGGAATAGGGCCGCCAATGGCTTTGAGAATCGCCGCCAGCACCACGGTTTCCTCGTTGGCCTGATCCGTTCCCGGCCTCTCCCATGCAAGGTCGGCGAAGCGGGATAGGTCGATCAGGTCGGGCTTGGCGATGATGGCTGATGGTGCTGAAACTGCAATGTCAAAATCGAACAAATCGTCAACCGAGCCATCCGCTTTAGCCTTCTTGGCACGGGTCTTTTTCGCAATCGCCTGCACCGTAGCCGCAGTTGCTTCCAGAGCGGCGCGGCGGTGATTTTCGGCGAGGAGGCGTTTGAGGACTTCTTTGCGGGCGGTGGGGCTGATGGTGTAGCGGACGCGGTCGTTTTCGGCGAGGGTTTCGATCTCAACGAAGTCGTGATCGAGGTTAAGATCAGTCCAGCCGTAGGCATCGCGGATGGCGATGTCGAGTTCGCGATGCAGGCGGCGCAATTCAAGGATACCCTGGTAGCCGACTTCAGCTTCTTCAACTGATTTCTTGCTTACCTTGGCAACCTGGGTGGTGGTGAGGTCGCGGGTGTGGAACAGATTATAGATGTCGGTGAGGCCGAGCCAGAGCTGGCGCATGAGGTCGCGGCGGTATTCGTGATAGTGCTCCCCGAGATCAGCAAGCGCAAGGTTGGTGGTTTGCCAGAGACCTTCTGGGAAAGGAAAATTATCGAAGCAATCCGATGGCGAGTAGCGCAAATCTTGTTTTAGCGCACCGCTGTATTTGCGTGCCCACGCTTCATGGAGAGTAGATTGGACGACTGCGTAAAGGTCCCATCGATCAGTAGTGAAGACGTAGAGCGAATTTGTGAATACGATATCTGTTTGCTGTGCAGAAAAATTAAGATATTTACTTACCCAGACAGCGACGAAGCAGCGTGGCAGAGACTGAATAGCTGTGTACAGCTCATTACGAGGTCGCAAAAAACGCCACCAAATTTCCCGCGCCCCCTTGTCTTTCTGTTTCAGGCGTTCGGGCTTAACTCGCTGCTCAATAATTGAGAATGGTTCAGCGTAGTTTGATGCCAGTAATTCTGACATCACTTTGAAATTGATAATACTTCGTTGAGGCTCTTGGGTTGGCTGGCTATTTAGCTCATCTCCATTAATAACTTTGCTTACCACATCCTTATTGTGCGAATTTAACTCTATCAGCGTGTCGGCTACAGTATGAGTAAGTAAGAATCCATTACCAAGAAATATTGAGCCTTGGTAAACACTATGGCCATTTTCTAGCAGCTGTATTGGTTCCCCAGCATCCTCATTTCCCTCAAAATAGGCGCTAATAAAAGGCACCTCCTTTCCATCCAGCATTCGCTTGCCACCCCACTCACCACAGTGCATGGCTACTAACGACACAACGAGATTAGCTCGCCCTGGCCACTTGATTCCTCGCACGGCCATGTTGATTGCTCCCCCTTGAGTCAGCACCTGCTCCAAGCTGTCCCGCCGAACATCGCCGTCCTTGATGGAGTTGGTGGTGATAAAGGCGGTGAAGCCACCAGGGCGCAGCAGGCTGTAAATGCGGCGAACAAAATAAGCCACCACATCCGAGAGTCCAGCAGGTGCGTATTCCCATTGAACGTAATGGCAAAATGGGTAGCCGAAGGTGTTGCTCAGATGCTTCGTGCCTAAGTACGGCGGATTTCCCAAAATGCAATCAAACCCACCCCGCCCAATGATCTCTGGAAATTCCAGAAACCAGTGGAAGAAGCGCTTGCGTTCGGCCATCACCCACGCCTCGGCGGTGGCCTGACCTTGCGGACTCATTTCGCCTTTCCAGTAGCGCCGGTAGGCCGCATCGGTGACGAACTTTTGCAGGTTGTCCGCCGCCTTGGGCAGGTAAAACTGGGCGATGGGGATGGCGACGATCTGATTCAGCAGCCAAGCATCTTCCTTCCAAGCTGCGTAACGGTGCTTCTTGATCTCGAAGTCATCGGGCGAATGCTCCGGTTTTGACAGTGCTTGCTGTCCGGAAAGGATATGTTCGAACTGTTTCTCAAGCGATGCTGCCAACGGCAACTGGCCAGCCTCATGATCCTTGCGCTCCTGCTTGTTGCGCTTCCTGAGCAGCGCGGCGGTGTCCTTGTTGTCGCCGGGCATCGTGGCGAAGGCTTCGTCGGGCACGCCGCGTTCGGCTTCCTCTCGCCTTGCAAAACCGACGATGGCGTTGCCGCATTTGATGTGGTGGTCGAGGAAGTTGAGCGGCTCGCCGGGGCTGTGGGCTTCGAGCCAGAGTGCGACCTTGCAGAGTTCGACGGCAAGCGGGTTCAAGTCCACGCCGTAGATGCAGTTGCGGATCACATCGCGGATGGCGCTGCGGAAGGCTGATGGTGAGGGCTGCTCTTCGCCGGTGCGGACAATGGCGAGTTCGGTGGCGATACGGCGCGCGGCGGCGAGCAGAATGTGGCCGGAACCGCAGGAGATGTCGGCGACGCGCAGATCGAGGAGGGCTTTGGCGGGGTCGGGTTTTTTCAACGCGTCGGCGATCAGGTAGTCGAGCGAGTGTTTGATGAGGGGCTGGACGAGATCGTCCGGGGTGTAGTGGGAGCCGGTTGCGGCGCGTTGGTCGCCTTGGGCGAAGGCGAATTCGATGGCACCTACCCTCTCCCCCTGCC
>JAYUFR010000179.1:0-4574 GCA_043738625.1 Sterolibacteriaceae bacterium | reverse complement strand
GCTGCGTCTTTGTGCGCATCAGTCGCTTTTCCCATCGCTGTCGCGTTCGCATCGGCTGACTTCTCGTTCGCAGTATTGTCGGCCTTGGACGTCTTCATCTGTGCCTTGGCGTCAGCTGTCGCATGGATTTTGGCAGCTTTTGCTTCCTTGACGCAGACATCCTTGTCATTGCCGGCCTTGTCGTCGCAATGCTGGATGGCGACCTCATAATCGGCATCGGCCTTGGCGACACGTGCATCGTAGCGTGTCTTGACGCTGGGCTTGTAGTTGAGTTCAAGCTCGGCCTTGGCAACGTCCCGTTTGCCTTTTGCTTCGGCGACACATATGTCATTGGCGTTGCCGGAAAGCGAATCGCATCCCGCCTTGGCAGATTTATATTCTGCGGCAATAGTTTTTTCCTGCGATTTGTAATCCGCATTCGACATGCCTTCAGCCATTGCAGCGGCACTGAAGACAATCCCGATGGCCAGGGCAATAACGCTAACATTCAAGTTTTTCATGATTTTTTCCTGTTGAATGAAAAAGGTTGTTCAATTGCTGGAGCCGGTCGTTTCCTTCTGCACTGTCTGCCAGTCTGAAAGCTGTTTCTCTGCTTCGTCCCGGGTGATTCCATAGATTTCCTGAATCTTGCCGGCGAGATGATCCCGCTTGCCTGCGATCACATCCAATTGGTCGTCGGTGAGCTTGCCCCATTGCTGCTTGACGTTACCTTTGAATTGCTTCCAGTTACCTTCGATTCGATCCCAGTTCATAGCTTTCTCTTTCGCTGATGATGGTGTGGCAATGGGTACCGCAACATACTTTTAAACAAGCGATGCAGTGAATGGACGCCAATCGCCTGTCATGTCGGACATTACCGGTTCGCTTTTGTACAGTCTGTCTGGTAACGCACATAGGTCATTAGCGAAGATTATTTTTTTGTTTCAAGGAGATTTCCCCCTTCTTCCTCCCACAGCTTCTCTGCGGAATTGTCGGACAGATCGAAACAACGGGCGGCCTCTTCCCAGTCGACGACAGACCACCAGGATTTCAAATAGTCGGCGCGACGATTCTCATATTTCAGGTAGTAGGCATGCTCCCACACGTCATTCAGCAATAGCGGGTAGCGATCCTGCATCAGCGGATGGTCGTGACCCGAAGTTGTGATTACCTCAAGCGTGCCATCGGCTTGCCGTGTTCGCACCAGCCACACCCATCCCGAGCCGAACAGTTTGGCGCCTTCTTCTTCGAACCTGGTTTTGAACGCGGCGACACTGCCAAAGTCGCGATTGATCGCGTCGAGCAGCAATCCCTTGGGGCCACCCGCCTCGCCCGGTTTCATGGTGCGCCAGAACATGCTGTGATTGACGTGGCCTCCGGCATTGTGATGAACTGCAGTCCTGATTTCCTTCGGCACTTTAGTTAGATTGCACAGCAACCACAGTGAGGAGGACTCCTGAAACTCTGGGTATTTTTCCAACGCCGCATTCAGCTTCTCCACATATCCGCCATGGTGAATGTCGTGATGCAGCATCATGGTGCGTGAATCGATACAGGGCTCCAGCGCCGCGTAGTCGTATTTCAGCGGTGGCAATTGATGCTTCTTCGGAGTTTCTTCTACGGCAACTGTATCTTTACTGGCGAGCTGATTCATGGCTGTGCTCCTGATGATGGAAAATGAATGACAGGCGGTCAGGCAGAGAAAACTGCCAGTGGATGTCTGCGAAAACTTGTAGATGTACAGCGTACGTAGCAACACAGATACGTTCTGTACGTTGCCGCACTGATGTCGCACTCATTCACAGGAGCTGGTTTCGATACGCAGGGACGGTGTCGGCTCCGTAAAATCGACAGCGAACGATTTTCCGCGGACGCTATTTTGGGATGGCAAGCTGCGCAATGATGGGATCGTCGAGGGCGATGATCTTTACCCGCTCAATCGACTGTGTGAAGTACGACCCCCATTCGCTAGCTGGCAGGCGTTCATGTTTCAGCCCGACCCTCAGGTGGAAAGCTATGCGGCCCCGGGAACGGTTGCAACGCGCCAGCAGAACCAGGGCAAGTTCATCCGCTTCGCGCCGTTGGGCTTCTGCCCAAGTCTTCGTCAAAGCCTGCGAACCCAGCATCGAGCCCGCGAACTTGACAATGAAAATGCCTGGAACAATCAGCGAAATTACCGAGAAGACCATCCGCGCACCGGAATCTTCCTCGCCATGTCGTGCGATCACATGGCCCATTTCACGCGCGATCAGGAACGCAACCACATCATCAGTCGGGTCCAGTGCAGCGAGATCCGAGGCCAGCACGATGGTGCCCCCTGCGCTCGACGCGGTGCCTGCGCTCATGCCTCGTGCCAATCCAATATGGAACATCCCTATCTGACTGAACAATGCAGGTGCGAAGATGCGAACCTCGCTGGCAAGTTCCTCTGCGATCCGTTCCACCTGCCGCGTAAATGTTTCGATTTCCTTGGCAGTGGGACACGGCGAGCGGTTGGCGACTGCAACCGGTGCACCACGTTTTGGCCAGGCACACGGTGAGGAAAATGCCAGATCCTGTCCTGCCGACGTGAGCGCGAATCCTGCATTGGCGTGTGCGATCTGTAATGCCGGCAGGGCGATGAGTTGGTTGCGGCCAGTGCTCGGATTCACCACGCAGCCTGCAAGAACCGCGAAACACACCATGCTGAGAGTTCGATATGCGTACATCTTGTACCACGCGCCGACCTGTTGTTGAGCGATCTGAACAGTAATCTTTTGACACAACGGGGTCTGTACGCTGACGCACACGCATGGTTGGTGCGGCGTACTTGTTGGCACCGTCCAGTCTGGGACTCCTCCCACGTCGCCGATTTTCAGACGTGCCTCGGTGTTTAGAAAAAATGGCGGGGAACTCGAACCCGAAAAGGGCAAGTGACCATTGCCGGTCATCGCCGTCACTCGTGCCGCAGTGCTTCGATCGGGTCCATCTGTGTAGCGCGCCGAGTGCGGGCGCCAACGGCGATCCACGAGGAACCATGGGCTTTCGTCGTCGTCCAGGGATGCAGCCCTGCTGAAACAACTGTCCGGTACTGCAAAAGCAGTCTTTGTAGCGGATGACCATGCCCACGTTGATCGGGGTGGTCATGCCTTGGACGTTTACAGGCAGCCGGACTTCAATATTTTTTAGGATGCGGGAACGCTGATCGCCATTTGTGCCAATTCGACAGGTCGATTTGGGAATGCCGATTGCTGGTTGGCTGCGGAGAATCCGATCCCCGCTGCATGGTCTGTTGGATTGGGCAGCCGCGTTATCGGCTCTGCGGTGGCGACTGAACAAAACGCGGAGGAAAAGATGCAGCCTGGGATACCGGTTGAGATCACGGTGGTTGCGCCGATTATCGTCGGAGTGCCGAACAGCCCGGATGCCGCAACATCCCGCAAGGCGCCAAAGATTGTTGCCTGGAAGTAAGACTGGATGAGGCGATGACGCCGGGAGCGATCAAGCGGCCTTTGTACTGGGCCTATGGTCCTGCCGCAGGACTCACTCGCCAGACAACATTCCCCACATCGTCGGCCACCAGCACGGCGCCTTTGCGATCCACGGCGACACCGACTGGGCGACCATAGGCTGCGCCGTCTTCGCTCAGGAAACCGGTCAGAAAATCTTCCGGCGATCCGGACGGACGGCCTTGGTCAAAGGGTACGAAAATCACCCTGTATCCGCTGCGCTGCTTGCGATTCCATGAACCATGCTGGCCTATCAGCGCGCCATTCTTGTAGCGGGCGGGCAACAGATCAGCACCGTAAAATGCCAGGCCCAGCGAAGCGGTGTGGGATCCCAGGGCGTAGTCGGGCTTGATGGCCGTGGCCACCAGGTCGGGACGCGGCGGCTTGGCGCGTTTGTCGACGTTCTGTCCGTAATAGCTGTAGGGCCAGCCGTAGAAGGCACCATCTTTGACGGAGGTCATGTAGTCCGGCACCAGGTTGTTGCCGAGCTCATCGCGCTCGTTGACCGAGACCCATAATTCGCCACTCTGGGGTTGCCATGCCATGCCGACCGGGTTGCGCAAACCTGAGGCGAACACGCGACTGCCGCCGCCGTCGAGATCGATCTCCAGAATATCGGCGCGGGACACCTCGTTTTCCACGCCGTTTTCCAGAATATTGCTGTTGGATCCGACGCTGGCATAGAGATGCATGCCATCGTGGCTGGCAACGATGTTCTTGGTCCAATGATGATTGATCGCGCCGGCGGGTAGATCGGCGATCTTGACGCCGCTGACGGTGATCTCGGTCTGACCTTCCTTGTACGGAAAACGCAGCACCGCATCGGTGTTGGCGACGTACAGAAAGTCGCCCACCAGCACCATGCCGAACGGCGAATTCAAGCCTTGCAGAAATACGGTTCTGGTTTCGGCGATACCGTCGCCGTCGGTATCGCGCAGCAGGCTGATGCGGTTGGCGCTGGGAACACCGGCACCGGCTTTTTTCATGACCTTCTTCATGACGAAGCCTTTTATTCCCCTGCGGTCGTCGGGTCTGACAGGCGCATTGGTTTCCGCCACCAGCACATCGCCATTGGGCAAGACATACAACCAGCGCGGATGGTCCAGG
>JAYUFR010000178.1:0-4584 GCA_043738625.1 Sterolibacteriaceae bacterium | reverse complement strand
CATCCGCAGCGCATACCGCGAGCGCGTGGACAAGGGCCTTCCGGCATACGAGGTGGATGGCGAATGGCCCTGGGCACAGCCGTTTTTCGCCAAGGCTCTCGGAAAGCCGTAAACGCACACGACGTGCGCCCGCATTATGGCTGACCATAACCAATCGTAATAGCGAAGCGGCGACCCCAACCTATACTTTGAAATTCAATAACTCTGACCTAGGAGACGCGATGAAAGCAACTGTTCCTTCCCATGTCTTGGCCACCAAGTCGTCAGTCCGCGACAGCGTGAGCGCTGAGGAATGGCAGGTCCGAGTCGATCTGGCCGCGTGTTACCGGCTGGTTGCGCATTTTGGCTGGTCTGATTTGATTGGTACCCATATTTCGGCTCGGGTTCCAGGTCCGGAAAATCATTTCCTTCTCAATTCCCACGGTCTGTATTTTCATGAGACGACCGCGTCGTCACTGGTCAAGGTTGATCTGGAAGGCAATATCCTGGCTCGCGGCGAATACGGCATCAATCCCGCCGGGTTCACCATTCACAGCGCCATCCATGCGGCGCGGCACGACGTTGCCTGCGTCATGCATTTGCATACCAAAAATGGTTGTGCCGTCGCCGCGCAAAAAGAGGGACTGCTGCCGATCAGCCAAAAAGCAATGGTTGTCAATACCATGCTGGCCTATCATGACTATGAGGGTGTCGCGCTGGATCATGGCGAACGCGGACGGCTGGTGCGCGATCTGGGAGAGAACTCGCTGATGATCCTGCGCAATCACGGCACGTTGGCTGCCGCTTCTTCGATTCCTCTGACATTCCTGTTGATGGACACGTTGGAAAAATCCTGCGAATTTCAGATCGGTGCGTTGTCGGCAGGCCGAGAGGGGTTGAATTTTCCACCGCCCGGGGTCCAGGACGTAGTTAGACAGCAACTGGCGGCGATGGGCGGCCCACCGGGAGCGTTGGCTTGGCCTGGTCTGTTGCGACTGCTCGACAGGCAGGATTCCAGCTTCCGCGACTGACGCCAGGTTTGTCTCACTGGATCGAGATACATTTCGCTGTAACTTGGCGATGAACACCCGTTATCGCAACACACAAGCAGGAAACAAGATGTCCATGGCCTTCATGTGCCACGCGCTCGTTGGAGCCCTTCTTTGCGCCAGCGCCCTCGCCCACGCCGCGGGATTCCCCGAGCGGCCAATCAGGCTGGTGGTGCCCTTCGCTCCGGGGGGCGCCGTAAGTTCGCTCGCGCTGGTGTTGGCAAACAAGATGTCGACCTTCCTAGGACAGCCGGTGGTAGCGGAAAGTAGGCCTGGCGCTGCGGGCACCATTGCCGCCAACTCGGTCGCAAAGGCCCCCAAGGACGGATACATATTGCTGTTGGGCACCTCTGCGACTCAAGGCAGCGCGAAGTACATGAATAAGGACCTGCCCTACGACCCGATCGAGGACTTCGCCCCCGTTGGCTACATTGGTAACGTCACGGTAGGCATATTCGCCAGCGAGAAGTCCGCATTCCTCACGCTGGATGAAGTGATGGCGGCGGCCAGGGCGAGGCCTGGCCAATTGAACTTCGGCACGCCGGGAGTTGGCGGCGCGTCGCATCTCGCGGCCGAATTGTTCAAGCTTCGCGCCAAGCTGAACCTGATGCACGTGCCGTATGCCGGCAACGTGGCGCAGATGACCGACTTGGTGGGCGGGCAGACCCAGCTGGGCTTTACCGGCGTGGCCGCCGGACTGCCCTACGCAAAGGACGGCCGTATCAGACTGGTGGCTGTCGCCGCACGCGACCGCTTGAAGAGTTATCCGAACGTACCGGCATTGGGCGAAGTGATCCCCGGGTACGACGCGCCGGCTTGGTTCGGCGTCGTTGCGCCCCGGGGCACACCGGCGGAGGCTCTGGAGCGCCTGGAAAAGGCGGTGCAGGCCGCCTTGACTGATCGGGAGATGCAGGCGCTGATGGAAGGCCAGGGCATAGATGGCGATGCGATGACGGCGAAGCAGTTCGGCGAGAAGATGAAGCGCGAGATGCCACTGTGGGAAGAGGCGGTGCGGGCCGCAGGTGTCAGTGCCCGCTGATAAGAAGGTAAGCCAGATCATTGCTCCGTTGGCGACCATCGAGATGATGCCAAGAGAATCTTGACCGATGGATGTAATCGATTCCCAAGTCCACGCCTATGAAGCGAACATGCCGAAACGGCCGTGGCAAAGAGTGCCGAACTGGCCCGATCACGTCACGGGTGACGAGACGGTGGCGGCGATGGAAAACGTCGGTGTCCATGGCGCGATTTTGGTCTCGCCGTTTGCCCTGTACCGGTACGACGGCAGCTATGCTATGGAGGTCCAACGGCGCATCCTCACAAGTTCGCCGTCGTCAAACCGGTCGACCCGGACGATCTGGCGGTGGCCGAAGTCATCGGCGACTGGAAGAGAACTCAAGGTACGGTCGGCATTCGCATCATGATGACCAAGGAGGCCGGACGCAACCCAAGCGACCCTGGCCTTGATCGGATCCTGCGCGAAGCACTCCGCCACGACTTTCCGGTTAACCTGCTGTGTTCGGGCAATCTGGACGCGGGTGTCGCGCTGGTCGACCGTCACACCAACACGCGATTCATCATCGACCATCTGGGCCTCGCGCAGCCCCGCACGCCGCACGCCTCGCCGCAGCCGTGGGCAGAGCTACCGAAAGTGCTAAATCTCGCCAAGCGGCCGAACGCTGTGATCAAAGTAAGCGGCGCCTGCACACTGTCCCGTGAACCTTATCCCTTCGCAGACATCTGGGATCCGCTTGCACGCGTATTTGACGCCTGCGGTTTCGATCGCTGCCTATGGGGCACCGATTGGACACGCGCTTTCGCGGTCGTCAACTACGAACAGGCCGTAGAGCCATTCCGCCAGACCAAGCTGCTGACAGACAGCGAGCGAGCGATGCTGATGGGTGGTGCCTGCGCCAAGGCCTATGGCTGGTCGCCAACGAAAGCTTAAAGGAAGGTCTGGTGAACCACAATTCCTAGGTTCAGAATGTTCTTGCCTCATTTCGCAACCGCAGGGCTTTATGAAGGCACTGCAAAAGATGGCTGCGAAACCGTGATGATGGAAACGAGCTGCGCTGTCAGTTTTGTGGAGGATGTGAATGGTGAAATCCTTGCGCGCGCTTGAACTTGTGCGAATTTCGATCAACCTCAGTGATCGATTCAGTCCGCTAGAAGGAAGCAAATGGATAAGGGCAGTACAACTATCACAAGTTGGCGGTCATACTGGACAACCGATCGCTCGATCGAAATGGATTTCGTCGTCGTGCGTTCATCTCCTGCGTGGATCGCCGGTACATCCTCTTCCATGGAACAACGCGACTTGGCGCTGAAAAGTTCTACGCACCATCAAAGACCTCAACTTGCAACTTCGCGGAAAGTGACTGTTTGACGAATACTCCAACCTTTTCCGCCAGTACGTACGCAGCGTCAGAAATTTTGAAGAAGGCGCCGTTGGATTCCACCCGCCTGAAATGGTCCGAACTGTTGAAAATTGAAGTAAGCCATCTTTCCCAAAGTGAATGGCAAGGCCCCAAGCCGAAAGCGCAAGCGACAGCGTTGGCGCCGTTCGGTTTTTGTGAAGAATGCTAAAGAGAATGTGAAAAGTGAAATCCTTGCACGCGCGTAAACTTGTGTGCTGAAGGCACGGCATGTCAAACGCACAGACCATCACCCTGGAGCCACCGGAATCGGCGCTCGCCAGCTGGCTGCGCAACCCTGGATCCAGCCGCTTCAGTTTAAGCGCGCAACCGCTTCACCTCTCCCGAGCAATGGGCTCCCCGGCTCCCCCTTTCCACCATGTGACCCAGACGACCGGCAAGGACCATGTTCACCTCTAGCCAATACCCCAATATCGTCTACATCGAGGAAGTGATGCGCGAAGGCATGCAGATCGAAGATGCCCGCATCCCGGTTGCGCAGAAGATCGCACTGCTCGACGCGCTGTCGCTCACAGGCCTCGACCAGATCGCTGTCGGCTCCTTTGTGAGCGCGCGCTACACGCCGCAGATGGCCTGCATCGAGGAACTGGCGAGCAGCTTTCACCCCCAACCCGGCATCACGTACCTCGCGCTTGCACTCAACGGACGCGGTGTGGAACGAGCCCAGGCCTATTCCCCGCCGCTCACTGTGGAGCGCGGCTCAGGCAAGCCCAAGCTCGGTTGTCATATGTGCGACGTATTCGTGCGGCGCAATGTCAACCGCAGCCAGGCTGACGAAATAGCTGCTTGGCCGGGCATCATTGAAAAGGCCAAGGCCAAGGGCGTCACCGAAGCGAGCATCAGCGTGAACGCGGCGTTCGGGTCCAACTTTCTCGGCGAATTTCCGATGGAGGCGTTGATGCGGCTACTGGAGATCCAGCACGCTCTGTGGGACGAAGCCGGCATTGCCGTGACGGAAGTCAAGTTGGGCGATCCCATGGGCTGGTGCCACCCGGCGAAAGTGACCGGCCTGCTCAAGTGGATCAAGAACAAATGGCCCAGGATCAAGGACTTCGGACTGCACTTGCACAACAGCCGCGGGATGGCCATGACGTGCATCTTCGCGGCGATCACCACGCTGG
>JAYUFR010000177.1:0-13546 GCA_043738625.1 Sterolibacteriaceae bacterium | reverse complement strand
CCTAACGTTAAGTGGACCTCCTATTTGACGGAAAGCTTTCCATCAAACAGGCCGTATAAAAAGGAAACACCATGCGTTTGTTCTTTTCTATCAGTCATTTGGTCGTATTTAGTAGCCCCTAAAAGCTGACAACGATACCGGCGCGCTTCAAATCCATGATCGGGATGCGTCCTGATTTGATTGTCGCCAGCATACCGATCAAAAATGATCGTGTCCATGGCGCCAACACATCCCCCTCGGACCCGCCGAGCTCCGGACTGTCCGACCGGGGAAGTCCGGCTTCGTTGTCTGAGCCGAAGGCGAGTTTAGAAGCCGGCCGGTTGGATAGTCTGGAGCGAGGGGAGCCCGTCGACGGAGACCCCCGGACGGGGGCAGGGCCGGGGCGGCGCACCCGTCCGGGTGTCTCCGTCGAGGGCGCGCTCCTTTGCCTACTTTCCTACGCGTTTAGGAAAGTAGGTCGCCTGTCGAAGGAGATACCCGGACGGGTACCAGGGCGAACTCCCGGCGCGGAGGTTGCTCTTCGATGCTGGTTTAAATGTGCTTCGATGGACAAACATAAAAAGACACTGGGTTCCCGCCTTCGCGGGAATGACGAGATTTTTACGGAGCACAAATTACCTGGCAATTCAACTCATCACCTCCCACCCTTCACATTGAGTCCCCGCTCCAGCTTGGTGATGTAACGCTGAATCAATCCGCGATCACTCTCCGTAATCCCGACAAACCGGCAACCGGAGCGCTTGCAGGCGAGTCCGTTGCGCAAGGTGACTTCGTAGGTATTGCAGACTTGCAGGCCGATCTTGATGGCGTCCATTTCCGGCAGGGCGATACGGCAATCCTCGAAGGCGTTGCCGGGTTCGAGGTCGATGGTGTGGTGTTGGTCGATCAATGCGACGCCGCCGCAACTGATGTCGAGCACGGTCACTTCGGCCATGGTGGCGTCACCGTTGATGGGCAGGGTAATTCTGGCTTTTAGCGGATTGACGATGCCGGTGCCGATGCGGTAGTACTCGCGGCGCTGCATGCGCACCACTTTTTGCGGAATGGGAATGAGGAAAGCGGCGTGGCCCTTGAAGTTGACCAGGGTTGCCTGCGGCGCGGAAAACTTGACCTTGACCTGCTGGTGCGTGGTGGTGAACAGGATTTGCTTGCTTTGCACCAGTCTGCGGTTCAGTTCCTGATCCGGTCCCAGGTCGAGCAGCAGGTTTTCTCTCGTGTCGTCAAACCCGACGATGGAAGTCAGGATGAATTCGTTGCCCTTGTTGAAGTAGGCCGTAATCAACGCGTTGTGCTTCATGATGCTGCGCAGGAGGAAAACGATCTCGGTCTTCGAGTGGATCAGGCACCTGCTTTCCTCATCTTCGCCAGTGACATTCGCCAGTGTTGGCGCGCTGGTACTCATGATGGCGTTTCTCCTTGCTCAAGGCGGTAGAGCCACGCCAGGAGCTCGGCGACGGCGACATAAAGTTCGGGCGGAATGTACTGGTCAAGGTCCACCTGCATCAGCAGCGAAACCAGCTCCGCCGATTCGTGGACATAGACGCCGTTTTCCCGAGCCTTGGCGATGATGGCCTGCGCGATCAGACCGCGGCCCTTGGCCAGCACCTGCGGCGCGGCCTTGCCGGGACGATAGGCCAGCGCGACCGCGCTGGATCGGCGGTCAATCGGCGACATGGGATGAGACCCGGATTTCGCTGACGGACAATCCCGCCGCGTTCATGGCGCTGAGCAGTTCGGCACTGTGGTTTTGCAGCAGCGCTGCTGCAGTTGTGTCACCGGCCTGGAGCAAAATGGCGACACCGCCACGCTGCAACCGCAACTTCGCGTCGATCGACCCGAGCGCCGATAGTGCGAGGTTGATTTGCGTTTCCCACCCTGGTTCCTGGTCGGTGCCGGCGTGATCTTCATCGCTGAATTCGGTGATTTTCCAATCCACGAACTGGCCCGGCCAAAGTTGGCCCTGCCAAAGAATTTGCCCGCTTTCGAGGGCGCCCAATTGTTGCTGGATGATGGGCAGCGATTCGGGATGTGCCGGTACTGCTGAGGCGGCGGTTGTCGCCGGTCCGTCGATCACGAATTCCGTTGCCGGCTGTGCAGCTTGGGGTGGTGCGGGCTTCGCCGCATCGCCGTTCGGCGCAACCGTATTCCTGTCGCCAACGACCAGGGGAGAGAGTTTGCCTTGCGGTTCGCGCAGGAGCAGGTTGAGTGGCCGTTCGCCATCGACCCATTGGGCCTGGTGCGATTCGTAAAACAGCCCGCTCAGGGTCAGGGCTTCGCGCAGGTGCGGCGCGATCTCGTTGCCCTGCGTCGGCATGCTGTCGAACAGCGGCACCGTGGCCGTTGGCGCAGCAGGTTTCTGGCCCGCCGCGGTCAATGCCGCGGCGAGTCGTCCGCCACTGCTCACCGTGGCCGATGAACCCTGGTCGTGGGCGAGGGCAAACGTCAAACGCGGTTCGGGGCCGACATAAACCAGCCGGATATCCTGCCCCGGCTTTGTCGTGGCGGGCAGTTGCATGGAGAGCGAACGTCCGGCGAGCAACACCTTGTACCTTCCATCCGACAACTGCTCGAGGATTCGGGCGATGACGGGCTGGCCCGGGGCAAGCCTGACAACCGTGTCGACGCGATCAGTCGCGGCGGCTTCGGGAAGCTTGACGGTGTCGGCCAGCAGCCGAACCTGGAGGGAAAGGTCAGGCTGCAACATGGCGGGCTTGAATCCGGGTGATCATGGCTTGCAGTCCGGGTCGTAGGCCTGCGCGAGCTTGCGTTCCAGTTTGAGCGAGGTCAGAAACTGTTTCGATTGCGCCATCCATGGCTCGGTCAGGTCGCGGATTTCGGCGTCGTCGGCAAGAATCCGGCGGATGATTTCCTGGCGGCGCACGTGGATCTGTTCATTCGTTGGCTGGCGCGACAGAGCATCCACCAGGGTGCGGCAATCGCGCTCCAGATTGACGAGCAAGTCCCATTCCGAATTTCGTGCGGCACTCAGCATCTGGTGCGAGATGCGCTCTAATGCTTCATAGGTCTGCAAGGTGTCCAATGTCTCCATCTCAGCCCCGACCCAACGCCGTCGGGAGGCGTGCAATGCTGGCGGCGATACGCGTGTTGGTGGTGCCGCCTGGCGCATCCTCGCCAATCGAGGTCCATGCAGCATTCAACTCGCGCAGCAGGTTGCTGACTTCATCGAGAATCTCGGGCTGATTGTTGAGGTTGGCAATCAGCAGCCGGCGGCACATGTATTCGTACAGCGCGTAGAGTTTGCCCGCCAGCTTGCCGCCGGCATTCACGTCGAGACTGGCCTTGAGTCCCTGGTCGATGATGGAGATGGCCCTGGAGATTGCCTCGCCCTTGGCACTGACTTCGTTGCGCTGCATGTGCAGTTTGGCGATGCTGGTCGACAGGCGTGCGCCTTCGAACAACATCAGGATCAGCTTGTGCGGGTTGGCCGAGGCGACATCGGTTTCGATGCCGACCCGTGCATAGGCTTTGACTGCCGAGTGACGTGAAGCGTACATGCGTTAACCTCCAGACGAGCTGGTCGTCGTCTTGTAGAACTGTTGTTGCAGGAAGCTGCTGGTGTGATTCATGCTGACCATCATTGCGTCGAGCGCGCTGAACTGCGCCCGGTAAGTGGCTTCAATCATGGTCAGTCGCTGATTGAGTGCGTCCTGCTGATGGTTGTTGTCGTTGATGGCGGCATTGATGCCTGCTGTCTCGTTGGCGAGCTGGCCGGTGTTGGCATCGAGGATGTTGTTGGATAGTGTGGTCAGCGAAGTGCCGAATCCCGACAGCACGGCCGCGACATCAGCGAAGTTGCTGCTCAGCCTGGCCTGCAGCTTTACCGTATCGACCGCCAGCGTGCCATCCTTCTGCAAGGTGACGTTGATGTCCGCCAGCGACTTGTAGATTCCGCTGGTGCTGAGCACGTCGCTCAATGCGGTACGCAGTTGGCGCTGGATCGTGAGCGTCGTCGAATCGCCTTGCAGCGTGGCATTTTTACCCGTGACTGAGGTGATGACCGTATTGACGTTGTTGTAAGCGGTCACCAGTGCGTTGATCGCCGTCGCCAGCGATGAGGAATCGCGCTGGATCCCGAGTTGGGCCGTTGACGGGGTATTGGCCTTGAGCAGATTGAGCGTGACGCCCTGTACCGCGTCGGTCAGCGTATTGCTGGCGCTGCTGATGGCAATGCCGTCGACCGACAACAGCGCATTCTGTGCAACCTGCAACTGGGACAGGTTCTGCGTGCCCGCCGGATCGTAGGCCAGCAGGCTTTGCAGCGCCGCGTCGCCGGCGACGCCGATGCGCAGGCTGTTGGCGGCACCGCTGTCGGTGGCGGTCAACACCAGACGATAGGGCGTTCCGCTACCGTCGTTGACCATGGTGGCGTTGACGCGCGCATTCTTTGCATTGATGGCATCGCGGATTCCCGTCAGGCTGTTGTTGCTGCTGTCGATGCTGACGCTGATGGGCGGCTTGGCGGCGTTGGCGGCAAAGCCTGCTCCGCTGTAGGTGCCGCCGGCGTAGGTTCCGCCGCTGATGGTGCCAAAATCGATGCTGAGGGTCGTCGGCGCGCCGCTGCCAATCGGGGCGCTGGAACTGGTAACCCCGCCGGCGACGATTTTTTGCGCCTGGGCAATCTGCGTGACGCCAATTGCATAGCTGCCGGCGACCGCCGAGTTCGCCGCCGTGGCGGAAAACACCGCTGCGTCGCCTGATGTTGTCTGGTAGGCCGGGCTGGTGGTTGCCGTGGTCAGGCCTTTGGTCGCCGTCTGAAACGACGACATGACGCTTTGCAATTGGCCGATGGCCGAGAGCTGGGTCTTGTAAGAGGTCTGTTGCGTCGTCAGCAGCCGCAGCGGCTGTCTTTCCAGCGTCATCAACTGGGTCACGATGCCGTTGACATCAAGACCGGAGCTGACGCCCGGAGATGAAAGAGGTGCCATTATCGTGACTCCTGAAGTTTGTTAAGTAGCTACTCTAATTTCGGCAGCGGACCACCCGTACTTTAGGCAAAAGGCGATTGGCGGCGATGTTTGTGCAATGGGGCGTGTTGGTCAGATTTCCTGATGGAAAAGAATTCCGTCCGATCGGCTCAGCGAGCGGTGAATCGTCAGCACTTCATCGGCAGGGATTTGACGGATGATTTGCATGGTCTGCTTGTCGATGATGCGGATGCGCGGCATGCCGCCGACGATGTCGATGTGATAGTCGAGCCCGGCTGATTTTGCCTTGAGTCCTTCCCCGACCTGCCGCGCGATCAACAGCAATGCTGCGGGAGATGTCACCCCGGCGGCGGCCACAGGAACCGATTCCTGAATGGAAGCGCCTGTAGCGACGCCCGGCGTCGCTACAGGTTCCGTGATTGATGACAGCGACAGGCCCAGTTGCACGTTAGCCATTTTGCCTACCTCAATGGTTGGACCGATCAGGCCGGATCATTGCGGCCTGATCGGGTCTTGCGATTACAAACGCTGCAGCAGTGCCATCACGCCGTTGGGTTGCGAGTTGGCCTGGGCCAGCATCGCCGTACCGGCTTGTTGCAGGATGTTGGCACGCGTCATCGCCGCTGTTTCCGCTGCGAAATCGGCATCGGTGATGCGCGATGCGGCGGCAGAGAGGTTGGTACTCGTGGCCTCAAGGTTGGAGACGGTGTGGCTGAGGCGGTTCATGCTGGCACCGAGGGTGGAACGCAGGCCGCTGGTGTAGGCGATGGCGCCATCGATTGCGTTGATCAGCGCCGATGAATTGGTGCTGGTGGTCGCGCCATTAAATGTGGAGAGCGCGGTGTTCAGCGCCACTGTACCGGCATTGCTGGCTTGAATCTTGGTATCGCTGAACGCCACCGTCATGGTGTTGCCGGCACCAGAATCGGCACCGATCTGGAGTTGTGCCGCGCCACTGCCGGCAGTTGTGGTGACAGTGGCCGCAGCGAGGTCGGTGACGACACCGGCCCCGGTCTTGGCGCCGGAATCAGACTGGAGCGTGAACTTGACGCCCAATGCCGTGAAGTCGAGGGACGCGCTGCCATTGGCCGCAACACCGGCAGCGACCGAGATGGTTTGCGCCACGCCGTCGCTGCTGCGCGTCAGGGTCAGGTTGGTACCGGCACCGCTGATGGTGTAGGTGTCACCTGCCTTGGCATTGGAGGCATCGATTGCCGAGATGGAGACGTTGCCGCCTGTGGTATTGAATTGCGCACCGAGTGCCGCCGTGCCGCCCGATACCGTGGTTTGCAAGGCGCCATTGAGGACGGCTTGTCCATTGAATTTGGTACGATCGGCGACGGCGTTTATTTCCGTCTTCAATTGTTGCAGTTCGGTGTTGATGTAGCCGCGGTCGGTATTCGAAATGGTGTCGCTTGAGCCTTGAACCGCCAGTTCGCGCATCCGTTGCAGCATGTTTTGTTGTTCGGTCATGCCGCCTTCAGCCGTTTGCAGCATGGAAATGCCGTCGTTGGCGTTGCGCACGGCCTGGTTGATACTCATGACTTGCGCCGACATCTTGGTCGAAACGGCGAGTCCGGCGGCATCGTCCTTGGCGCTGTTGATGCGCAGGCCGGTAGACAGGCGATGCATCGCGGTGGACAGGGCGTTCTGGGATTGGCTCAGGGCGTTTTGTGAAACGAGTGAGTTGATGTTGGTATTGATCATTGAAGACATTTGAATCTCCTTTAGTAAAAATGGTCAGGTTTCCGGCATCAGTGCCGATAACTTCGGTCGCCGCTCCAACAGGGAGTGGAAACCGCCGTTGTTTTTGTTATCGGAGATTGGCGGGAAAAGTTTAGATCCAATTCACTATTGCCCCGCAACGTGCGCTTGCGGGGCCAGGGATCAGACCGGCGAGAACTTGAAGACCCGCACATGCGGGGCCTGGGGTATTGCCTTACTGGGGGGCGACTGCGGCGCGGTTTTTCCCGGCCTGCTTGGCGCCATACAGGGCGCGGTCGGCCCGCTCCAGCATTGAATGCAGCGCCTCTTCCGGATTGCGCAGCGCGACGCCGGCGCTGAACGAAGTCCGCATGCGGTTTTGCGCCAGATTTGCCGCGAGCCGTTTGGTGGCTGACGAAGCCGCCTCAAGATCGGTGTCCGGCAGCAGCAATACAAATTCTTCGCCGCCGATGCGGGCAACCGAGTCGTTGGGACGCAGCGTTGTTCGGGCGGTGCAAGTAAGTTCGATCAAGGCGGTATCACCCGCCTGGTGGCCGTGCGTATCGTTGAGGATCTTGAAATTATCGAGATCGAGCAGCACCAGGCACAGCGGCGTGCCGCGGCGATCGGCACGTGCAGTCTCGCGGGTAAATGCTTCGTCCAGACCGCGCCGGTTGAGAGCGCCGGTGAGCGGGTCCTCCTTCAGCAACTCGCTGACTTCTTCGAGTTCTGTTTTCAGCGCGGAGATTTTGCGTTCGGCGGCGGCGACCTGCCGGCGCGCGATGGCGAGTTCGTTGATGGCATGCAGGCCACGGGTTTCCTGCAGCGCTTCATCGAGAATGCGGATGATTTCCTCGGCATCGTGGGTGCTGCGGATTCTATGGGCGTAGCCGAGGATGTGGTTGTAATAGGCGCCGGACCCGTTTGCCAGGTGCTTCCCAGATGCTTTCTGGACATTGCCGCGCTCGGGCGTGTTGACGACCCGCAACGGTTGCTGGTGTTTGGTCAGTTGCATTTGTCTCTCCGGCAGGCCCTGCGGTCTTGATCAAGACTGGCAATGACACATGCATTGCCAGCGCATGGGTAAATTACCAAGGTCTACACGGTGCCGTAGCGGGATTAGAGACTTGTTCCTGGTGTCAGTTCTTGCGTTTGCGCCTGAAGCGCGAGATCAGGCTGCCGCAATGACGCGGTTCTTGCCCGCGGCCTTGGCCTGATACAGGGCGGTGTCGGCGCGTTCCACCAGCGAATCGCGTGTTTCATTTTGCATCAGCAGCGCGACGCCGGCACTGAAGGTGATCAGCAGTTTTTCATTGTTGTGCAGGAAAAAATGGGTGGTCAGATTGCGCTGGAGACGGGTGATGACCGTGACCGCTTCCGCGATTTCGGTATCGGGAAGCAGAATCAGAAATTCCTCGCCGCCGTAGCGGGCCACAATGTCATGGGGACGGACCGTGGTTTTGACGATCTCGATCATGTGCACCAGGGCGCGATCGCCGGCCTGATGCCCATGCGAGTCGTTGAGACGCTTGAAGTTGTCCAGATCCAGCAGGGCCGCGCACAGCGGGCTGCGATTGCGCTCAATGCGCGACAGCTCGCGCTCGAACGCTTCGTCGAGCCCGCGCCGGTTGAGTACGCCGGTCAATTGGTCTTCACGCACCAGCTCGCTGGCTTGCACCAGTTCTGCTTCCAGTTGCCGGACCTTTTGTTCCGCGGTCTCGGCGCGCACCCGTACCGCGATAATGCCTTCACGCGAGCGCTCCGTCTCGGCCTGGATCTGCTGCGTTTCATGCAGCAGGTCGTCGAGCAGCGCGCTGAGTTCGCTGATGTCATCGGTCGCGCGGATGGTTTGCGCGTAGTGATCGAGCTTGCTATGGTAGGCGCCGGTGCTTTCGGACATTTCGCCCAGTTGGTCGATGAAGCGCGAGACCATGTCCTTCAGCGTTGACTTGGCGTCATTCAGGCTGTGCTTGAGGATTCCCTGTTTGAAGATCACCGCCTTGATGCTGCGTTCGGCATCTTCGATCAGTTGAATGTCGTTCGGCTCGGACAGAACCCGGCGCACCATGTCCATTTGGCCCTGCAACCAGCGATCATCGGCCAGCAGCTCGTGAATGTTTTCCACCATCAGCCGCAGCAGGCGCAGCACACCATCTCTAAGCCCGCTGTCGTCTGTACATTGTTTATCCACTCTGGTCCAGAAAGTGCGCAACTCGCGCGACAGAACTGGCAATGCGTCCTTGCTGTCCAGTTCGCGCAATCTGGCAGCCAGTCGCCTGGCCTCGGCGGCGAGTTTTGCGTTGCTCGACAGGCGCACCGCAACCACCGATTCCAGTGCGTCTGCGAGCCAGCCACGCAGCGACTCGACGAGCACGGGTTGGTCGCCCAAAGCATTGGTCAACGACACCTCCGCTATAGGGTGCGCGATTTGTTCGCTACATCGAACAGGCGGGGATGAAGCCACGGCGTTGTCCTCGGGGTTCGGCAACCCAGGCGCATCAGCGGGTGCGGATTTTGACCAGCTGTGGATCAATGCCGTCACGCGCTTGAACAGCACGTTGGGATCAGACGTCGCGAGTACCCGCTGCAACCCCTCGCGTTTCCTTGCGGTGGTCCACCCGATCTGGCGGGCTTCCCAATGCTTGACCAGCGCTGCCATCAGCAGTCCCCAGGACAGGTTCTCCGGCTCGTTACGGGTTGTGGCGGCAGGGCCGGTACCGACGATTTCGAGATAGATTTGGCGATAATTTTCAGGCGTCGGTGCGACCCGTTTCGAGGCCAGCATGCGCAAGGTTTTGCGGGCCACGTCCGTGGCTTCACCGATGGGGGTCTCCTTGTTTGCTAGCGTGGTCGTCATTATTTTTGTCCGCTGGGCTTGCATGACGGGTACTTGGAAAGTCGTGATTCGGCCCCGGGTGGCGCTGCATTTGCTGCGTCAGCCGCAGTCTTGCGCAACTCCAAGTACCGGGGTACTGCTCAAGTTATCGGACAACGGGGTTTTTTCTTGAGGAGTTGCTTGCAAAAATCTTGTGCCTCGCGCTGACCATCCGTAAAGCCTAGCTGCATCGCGCAGTTTCGCAGCAGGCGCCGCGAAACCGGGACAACTCAGGACAACTCAGGACAACTCAGGACGTGAGCGCTTTGGACGCCCACTGCACCAACTGGTGCTTGATGGCGTAATGGGTCATTTCCGCGTTGTTGCTGAATTTCATTTTAGCCATGATCCGCGCCCGGTAAACGCTGACGGTCTTCGGACTGATGGAAAGCTTGGCGGCCATTTCCGACAATGCGGTGCCCGAGGCGATCATGCACAGGATCTGATATTCCCGGTCGGAAAGTGTTTCATGCGGTGGCTGGTCGCTTTCGTTGCCGAACGACTTGGCCAGCTCCTCGGCAAGCTGTGGCCCGATGTATTTTCGGCCGCCGGCGACGATGCGCACCGCGTTGACCAGTTGATCCGGCGCGCTTTTCTTGGTCAGGTAACCTGAGGCGCCGGCCTTGAGTGCACGCACGCCGAACTCGTCCTCGCCGTGCATGGTCAGTATCAGTACGGCGAGTTTGGGATGTTCACGCTTGAGAATCTTCAGGGTTTCCAGGCCATTGCGGTCGGGCAGGGTAATGTCGAGCACCACCACGTCAAACGGCTGCTCGCGCACCAGGCGGATGGCCTGCTCGGCATTTTCCGCTTCCGCGGTGACTTCCATGCCTTCGCTGTCGGAGAGTATCTGCCGCAGGCCATGGCGCAAGATCGCATGGTCATCGACAAGCAAAATCTTCATCATGCTGTTTCTCCGTGCTCCATACATCCACGCAGCCTGCGCTGGCGCGGTTAGGGATTGAGCGGTTCCTCAAACAGGGTTTGCTGGGTATCGGTGCCGATCTCGAAAGACTCTTTCCCGATGAGTGAGATGGTAACGCAGACACGGGTGCCGTGTCCGGAAGTGCTATTTTCGATTTCGAATTCACCGCCCAGTGCCTCGACCCGCTCGCGCATGTTGTGGATGCCGAAAGAACCGGTCTTCGAGATATCGTATTCGGTGATGCCATTGCCATTGTCTTCCACTTCGAGAAACACCATCTCGCCGTCTTCCACCAGGGTCACTTTGACCCGCGTGGCATCGGCATGTTTGGAAATATTGGTCAGTGTTTCCTGAAAGATGCGAAAAATGGCGGTAGAGGTGTCCGAATCGATGACCAGCGCCTCTGCGTGGCAGTTTATTTCGCAGTCGATCCCGAGCCGCTTCTGGAATTCGCGCGTCTGCCATTCGATCGCGGCATGCAAGCCGAAGTCCAAAATGCCCGGGCGCAGGCTTTGTGCCACGTTGCGCACGGTATCCATGGCGTGATCGAGCAGGTTGGTCGCCGAACCGATTTTATGGAAAAGGTCGACACGGTCCTCCGGCAGTCCGCTGCTGAGGCGCAACAGGTCTATCTTGATGGCGGTCAGTGTGCTGCCCAATTCGTCATGCAATTCCCGCGCGATATGGCTGCGCTCCTGTTCCTTGGCGAGTTGCAGGTGCTTCGACAGTTCGCGCAACTCCTCCTGTGACCGTTCCAGCGCCATCTGCCCGACCTTGCTCTGGGTAATGTTGCTGAAAATGCCTTCCGAAAGAATTTGTCCGTTGGGCAGCCGATGGTGGCTGGCGCGAAGGTTGATCCATTTCACGTCCCCCTCCGGTGGTATCCGGCAACGGCCTTCCCAATTGGTGTTGGTCAGGTCGCGGGGAATTTTTCGGACCACTTTTCTGAAACTCTCGACATCTTCCGGCAACAGCAACCTGATCAACAGTTCCGGGTTGGCGATCAAAGTGTCGGCGTCGACGCCGAATAGCGGCCTGCACTGATCGCTGACATAGTTGAAATGTAAAACTCCATCCTTGTCCAATAGCGATTGATACACCATGCCGGGCAGATTGGCGGCAATGGCCCGGTAACGCGCTTCGCTTTCCTGCAATGCGGCGTTGGCCACCTGATGTGCCTTGCGTGTCCCATATTCCCTGAGTCCGCGTTCAACGACGAGCGGCAGACGAGCCAGATTGGATTTCATGACAAAGTCGGTGCCGCCGGCCTTGATCAGAGCGACCGCCCCTTCTTCGCCGACATAACCCGAGACGATGAAAAACGGGATCTCCATGGCAGTGCTTTGCAATAATTGCAGCGCGCGACTGGCATTGAACAGCGGCAGATTGAAATCCGAGATCACCAGATCCCAGTCATTGCGTGTCAATGCGGCCAGCATCCCCTGTTCGGTCTCCACCCGCTGCGCGTCAACATTGAATCCGCCACTATCCAGCGCGCAACGTATCAACTCGGCGTCATCGACGGAATCTTCAATATGCAGTACACGTAGTGACACAGCAGCGGCAACCATCGACTAATGAGGTGGCGCCTCGTTCAGTGCCAGCCAATAGTGACCAAGCTGACGCGCGGTGTGGACAAACAGCAGAAAATCGACCGGTTTTCGTATATAGCTGTTGGCGTGACTGTCATAACAGGCGCGGACATCGCTTTCCTCTCGCGATGAGGTCATGATGACCACGGGCAAGTGGCATGTCGCCGGGTTTGCGCGGATTCTCCGCAGAACCTCGATCCCGTCGATCTTCGGCAGCTTGAGGTCGAGCAGCACCAGGTCAGGCAATGCCGGCTTGCCGGTGCCGGAAAATTTTCCGCCACCAAACAGATAATCCAGCGCTTCCTGCCCATCTGCGCAGCAGTCCATCCGGCTGCGGATCTCGGCCTGCTTGAAGGCCTGCACCGCCAGGTCGCGGTCGTCCGGATTGTCTTCAACCAGCAAAATGGTCTTGCCGACGATTGCCATATCGATGCGATCGGAGATATCCATGGGTCGAGTTTATCAAGTTTCCGGAATGCGCTGGCAAGGAGGCAAGTTGAGCGCATTGCAGTGGCAGCAGAACAGGCCTCCGCGATGCTCAATCAGGTCGCGCTCTGCCTGGCTGAATCCGCTTTTCACCTTGAGGTGTGCTCAGATGATGAAGTAAACGGTGGCGCCAACGCCGACCAATCCTTCGGCCCAGACGCGGCCGCCATGGCGGTTGACGATCCGTTGCACAATTGCCAGGCCGATTCCCGTCCCCTCGAATTCAGTGTCGGCGTGCAGCCGCTGAAACGCCTGGAACATCTTGTCGGCATGGCGCATGTCGAAGCCCGCACCATTATCCTGGATGAATATGGCCCGACCATGGGGGGTGATCTTGGTGCCGACGGATATCTCGGTATTGTCGCACTTGGCGGTGAACTTCCAGGCGTTGCCAAACAGGTTTTCCAGCGCAATGCGCAGCAGGCGCTGGTCGCCTTGAACGATGAGTCCGTTTTCAATGTCCATGGACACGCGACGCCCAGGACTGGTCGACATGTGGTCGGAAAGAATGGCGCGTGAGATTTCACCGATGTCGACTCTCGTGCTGGAAAAGTCGCTGCGTGTCACCTGCGACAAAAATAGCATGTCGTCGATGAGTTCCCCCATGCGGGCGCTGCCGCGCATCACCCGTTGCAGGTAATTTCTGCCGGTATCGTCGAACCGATCCGCATACTTCTGTTCAAGCAGGCGGGTAAATCCGTCAATCGCCCGCAACGGCGCGCGCAGGTCGTGGGAAACCGAATAGCTGAATGCTTCAAGCTCCTTGACGACCGCTTCCAGAATCTGGGTACGCTCAACTACCCGACGCTCCAATGCCTGGTTCAATGCGCGAATTTCCTGTTCCACCACCACTTGCTCGGTAATGTCGTGAAATTGCCAGACGCGACCGTAATAAAAGCCTTCCGCGCTGATCGCCGGCGACGAGTACATTTCAATCAGCCGACCGTCCTTCATGTGAACTTTATCCCGGCTTTTTTCATTCCGCTGTTGAAAGAGGGTTCTCACGCGGGCGAGGAAC
>JAYUFR010000176.1:0-4617 GCA_043738625.1 Sterolibacteriaceae bacterium | reverse complement strand
CGCCGCAAGTGGAAGATCGTGCGCGAGTGCTATGTCCATCCCAAGGGCCGCGAAGCCGCGCTGGACGAAATCCGCGCCGGCGTTGACAGCTCCTATGGCTCCTACCTGTTCAAGGTCGGCCTGCGTCCTTTCATGAAGATGGACATCAACGAGCCGGATGAAAAAGTCGACCTGGAGTACATGGCGAAAAACGTGAGCTGGATTGTCGGCAACCCGCAGGAATGTGTTGACCAGATCCACCAGCTTTATGAAGAAGTAGGAGGCTTTGGAACGTTGATCATCAACAACCGCGACTGGGTGCTGCAACAGGAAAAGCGCCGCTCGCTCGAACTGTTTGCCCGCTATGTCATGCCGCGGCTGGCAGGTCTGGATGTTGGGAGAAAGGAACAGCGCTACATGGGCCGCGACTTTCCGGCCCCGCTGCCGCCAGAGCTCGGTGGGCCTGCACGGTAAAAAGTCCGCTGGCATTCAATACGAAGTCAACAATCAAAAGGCCCGAAGCGCTTGCGCTTCGGGCATCTTTTCATTTCGGGAAATTTGGGGTGACCGATGGGACTCGAACCCACGACGACTGGAATCACAATCCAGGACTCTACCAGCTGAGCTACGGCCACCGCCGTTGAAACCTTTGCCCGCGTGACGGGACTTGACTGCCCGCGCCCTCGATTGGACAGGGCGGGTTCGCATCATACAAAACTTTTCGTGCTTATTCCAGTAAAACAGCAGCCGCATGACTTGCTCTCTGCGTCTGGAACGGATGGCCTGCCCGGCAGAAATCGAATCTGCAACCCCCGGCTTAGAAGGCCGGTGCTCTATCCGGTTGAGCTACGGGCAGTGGTCTAAAACACAGGGCAGGGACTGGTCGGGGTGGAGGGATTCGAACTCTCGACATCTTGCTCCCAAAGCAAGCGCGCTACCGGGCTGCGCTACACCCCGAGGTGGGCCGCATTCTAGCCGCGCCGGCCCTTCGGGTCAAATTTTCCAACACCAGAACCCTCTGTTTATTGCCGCAAGTTCAACATTGCGGCGATTTGACGCTGTCAAATCAAATTCCTGCTTGCGAGACGCTGCCCTTTCGTTTATAAATCCACCCTTTCTTCCCTACGATGAACAGACCGATGGCTGAAGATCTGCTGCACAAGAAACAGTTCCCGCCCTATCAAGCCAAGAAGGGTGAGGAATACATGAACGCCAAACAACTGGCGTATTTCCGTGCGATCCTGACTGCACTCAAGGATGAGATGCTGGACGACATTGAGCGCACCGTGCATACGATGCAAGACGAAGCTACCGTCTTCGCCGACCCCAATGACCGTGCCAGCCAGGAATCCGACATTGCGCTCGAGTTGCGCAACCGGGATCGCGAGCGCAAGCTGATCAAGAAAGTTGACGAATCGCTTGGCCGTATCGAAGGCGGCGAGTATGGCTACTGCGATAGCTGCGGCGTCGAGATCGGGCTCAAGCGGCTTGAGGCGCGGCCTACGGCCACGATGTGTATCGATTGCAAGACGCTGGAGGAGATGAGGGAGAAGCAGGTCGCGAAGTAATTCACCGAATCTCGGGCAATAAATCCCGAGCAATAAAAAAGGACGCCGAGGCGTCCTTTTTTATTGCGGATGACTTGCTTACTGCGCTGTTTCCGTCGCGACAGGCTCGGCGTTCACCGCCTTCATCGACAAACGCACGCGGCCCTTGTCGTCGGTCTCGATGACCTTGACTTTGACCACTTGTCCTTCTTTGAGGTAATCAGCCACCGCATTGACGCGTTCGTTGGCGATTTGCGAAATATGCAGCAAGCCATCCTTGCCGGGCAGCAGTTGAACGATGGCGCCGAAGTCGAGCAGACGCAGCACCGTGCCTTCGTAGATGCGCCCCACTTCAACTTCCGCCGTGATGTCTTCGATGCGCTTCTTGGCTACCTGTGCAGCATCGGCATTGACGGAAGAGATGGTGATGTTGCCGTCGTCGCCGATATCGATGACGCAGCCGGTCTCTTCGGTCAGCGCACGAATGACAGCGCCGCCCTTGCCGATCACGTCACGAATTTTCTCCGGATTGATCTTGATGGTGATCATGCGCGGCGCATAGGTCGAAACATCGGACCGCGCACTGGTCATGGATTGCTTCATCAACTCAAGGATGTGCAAGCGCGCTTCGCTGGCCTGGGCGAGCGCCACCTGCATGATTTCCTTGGTGATGCCCTGGATCTTGATGTCCATCTGCAAGGCCGTGATGCCGGCTTCGGTACCCGCCACCTTGAAGTCCATGTCGCCCAGATGATCTTCATCGCCCAGGATGTCGGTCAGTACGGCGAAACGATTGCCTTCCTTGATCAGCCCCATGGCGATGCCCGCCACATGCGACTTGAGCGGAACGCCCGCATCCATCAGCGCCAGTGAACCGCCGCACACCGATGCCATCGAGGAGGAACCGTTCGATTCGGTGATTTCGGAAACCAGACGCATGCTGTAGGCGAAGTCTTCTGCGCTCGGCAACACCGCAGCAATGGCGCGCTTGGCAAGGCGGCCGTGGCCGATCTCGCGACGCTTGGGCGTACCGACGCGCCCTGTCTCGCCGGTCGCATAGGGCGGCATGTTGTAATGGAGCAGAAAGCGCTCACGATATTCGCCCTGCAGCGCATCGATGATCTGCTCGTCACGCCCGGTGCCAAGCGTCGCAACCACCAGAGCCTGCGTCTCGCCACGGGTGAACAAGGCGGAGCCATGGGTACGCGGCAATACGCCATTGCGAATGGTGATGGGGCGCACGGTACGCGTATCACGACCGTCAATGCGCGGTTCGCCATTGAGGATCTGGGTGCGAACGATCTTCGCTTCCAGGTCGAACAGGATGTTCTTGACGTGGTTGGTATCCGGCGGATTGTCGACACCCTGCGTCAGCGTCGCGATGACCTTGGCGGCGATCTCACGCGTCTTGTGGGTACGCGCCTGCTTGCTGGTGACCAGGTAGGCCTCGCGCATCTCGGCTTCGGCCAATTCGGATACCTTGGCGATCATGACTTCGTCCTTGGCAGCCGGCTGCCAGTCCCAATCCGGTTTGCCGGCAGCTTCGACCAGTTCGTTGATCGCGTTGATGGCGACGCGCATCTGTTCGTGGCCAAATACCACCGCGCCCAGCATGATTTCTTCGGACAGCTCCTTGGCTTCGGATTCCACCATCAGCACCGCCGCAGCGGTACCGGCGACAACCAGGTCAAGCTGGGTTTCCTGCAACTGCGTCTTGGTCGGGCAAAGTACGTACTGGCCGTTGATGTAACCGACACGCGCGGCGCCAATCGGGCCGTTGAACGGGATGCCGGAAATGGACAGCGCGGCAGAAGCGCCGATCAGTGCGGGAATGTCCGGATCAATTTCCGGATTGCATGAGATCACCGTACATACGATCTGGACTTCGTTGTAGAAGCTGTCCGGAAACAGTGGGCGCAACGGGCGGTCGATGAGACGGCAGGTCAGGGTCTCCTTTTCCGACGGGCGTCCTTCACGCTTGAAGAAACCGCCGGGAATGCGGCCTGCGGCATAGGTTTTTTCAATGTAGTCGACGGTCAGCGGGAAAAAGTCCTGGCCGGGTTTGGCGACCGGTGCGGCTACCACGGTGGCCAGCACCACGGTATCGTCCATTGTCACCAGTACGGCGCCACCCGCCTGGCGAGCGATCTCGCCGGTTTCCAGGGTGACTGTGTGTGCGCCGTAGCTAAAGCTTTTCTTTGTCAATGTCAGCACTGCAAATTCCTCTCTGTTTTTTATCCGACGCGACAATCGCGTCAAGAAAAAAGCCGGCGCAGGCCCCTCAGGCCCCTACCGGCTCGTTCATTACGACTTATTCATTGGTGCCCGCTGCTGCATGGGGCAGCCAGCCTTCATGGGATGGCTTACTTGCGCAGGCCGAGACGCTCGATCAGCGCGCGATAGCCATCGCCATTCTTGCGCTTGAGGTAATCGAGCATTTTGCGACGCTGGCTCACCATTTTGAGCAATCCACGACGCGAGTGATGATCCTTGACGTGGGCCTTGAAGTGACCCGTCAGATCATTGATGCGGGCGGTCAGCAAGGCCACCTGGACTTCAGGTGAACCGGTGTCGCCCTGGGCGCGCTGGTAGTCGGTGACGATTTTCGATTTGTCGACAGTGGAGATGGCCATCAGTGTTTCCTTGCGTAAAGTTCAGTCATTGTTCGGTCTGCGAAAGGCCGGCATTATACCTGCCAAGCCCCAATAAACTCAAGAAGTTGCGCCACATGCGTTATCCATCGGCGATCAAACGCCGTGGCTGTAGCCAGCCCTCGGCCGACAACTCGCCCAGACCGATAAACCGACCCTCGTTACTGTATATCCGGTGGCGATCCCCGCCGCTCCCTGCCCTGCGCACAGCCTGGCCATGCAGGATGCAGGCGGTTTCATTCTCGTCAAGCGCGATCTTCGTCAATCCCGCGAGCAATGCGTCGGCCGGTGCCAATTTGGCGTCGCGCTCATCGACGCTCATGGCTTCCAACTGATCCAGTGTTAGCGCATCGGCAAGGTCCAGTTCAGCCACGCGCGTGCGGCGCAACGCCGCAAGATGCGCACCGCAGCCAAGGCTTTCGCCGATATCTTCCGCCAGT